>JAIEQN010000906.1 GCA_019747685.1 Gemmataceae bacterium | reverse complement strand
GGAACCCCGCCCGGCGGCATCAACGCCGGCCGCGACCCCGCAACCGGCACCCGCCCCTGCCCCGCCGGCCGACCTTGCCCCGGCGTTGCCCGTCCGGACGACCGCCGGCTGGGGTTTGGCTGTTCTCCTCGTCGCCGTCCTGTTCGTGCTGGCACCGCGGCGGACGTGGCCGGAACAGGTCGGGCTGCTCGGCGGCCTGTTCGGGGCGGTGGTCGCCGGCGGTGCGGCGGTCGGGCTGGCCGGGTGGGGGCTGGCCCGGGCCGGGTGGCTCGTCAGCCGGTCGTGGCGGCCGGCCGGGGCCACAGGATGACCAGGGCGGCCAGCCCGAGGAGCGGGGCGAGCCCGACGATCACCAACCCGGCGGCGTAGCTCCGGGTCGCCTCGATGTGGGCCCCGATGGCCACCTGGAACCCGGCCAGCACCACCCACCCGACGGCCGCCAGGATTCCGCCGAACGTCCCGACCGACCGGCCCGGTAGCTCCTGGACGAGGGCGTAGTAGTACGGGTGGAGGCCCAAGATGCCGGCCCCGGCCAGTACTAAAAGCCCGGCCGCCGCCCACCCGCCCCCGACCAGCGGGACCACGGCGGCCGTCGTCACCACCGCGGCGAACAGGGCGAACCCGCCGACCCGGGCGGCGTGGACCCCGGCCCCCCGCCCGACCCCCCACCGGACCAGCGCCCCGGACAACAGGCAGCCGACGTCGGCCGCCAGGTAGTAGCCGATCATGATCCCGGCGGCCGCCTCCCGGGTGAACCCCCGGGACTCCTCCAGGTACTTCGGCAGCCACGCCCGGAGGAACTGCCAGCTCACGTTCAGCCCGGTCACCACCACCGCCAGGGCGACCAGCATCCGGGCCAGGTCCCGGCCGCCCGGCCCGGCCGACCCCGGGTCCGCCCCGGCGGCCGATCGGCCGGCCGGCAGGTCCCCGGGCCGGACCACCGCGAGCCAGAGCGGGACCCACAACAGACCGACCGCCCCGACCGTCCAGAACACCACCTCCCACCCGCCGCCGAGCCGGCCGAGGACGAGGACGTACACCGGGATGAGGACGGCCCCGGCCGTCGCCCCGCTCTGGAGCAGGCCGTTGCCCAGCGGCCGGTCCTTCGGTGACAGGACGTGCCGGGCGGTCAGCAGGGCGCACGGCCAGTGCCCGGCCTCGAACAGCCCGAGCAGCAGCCGGCAGAGGACCAGCCACCGGAACGGCCCGGCCCCCGGCGCGTCGTCCGGCCCTTCGAGCCAGGCGGTCACGGCCGGGTCGGCCAAGAGCGGGGTGGCCAGCCCGGCGGCCGACCAGCCGATCAACACGACCGGGTAGAGCCGCCGCGGGCCGACCCGGTCGGCCAGCAGCCCGAACAGGACCGACCCGCCGGCGAACGCCCAACTGAACGCCCCCTCCACCCACCCGTACCGGGCGTCCCCCAGGTCGTACCGGGCCTTCAGCTCGGTGGCGGTCTGCGGCAGGGCCTGCCGGTCCATGTAGTTCAGCAGGGTGGCCAGCAGGAGGACGCCGCACACCCACCACCGCCAGGGCGAGTCCGGGGCGTGACGGGGGGTGGGCGACGTGTTCACGGGCGAACCGGCTGTTGTAGGGTGTGTCGAGGTCCCCGGAGGGAACCGACGACGCACCGGGCGGCGCGTGGTGCGTCATCGCCGGCCGCCGGCCGGCTCGACACACCCGACGGAATGGGCATCACCCGTCCCACGTCCCGCCCGGCCAGGCCGCGACCCGGTCCAGGAACGCGGCCACCCCGGCGGCGAAGTGGGCGAACAGGGCCTCGCCCTTCTCGGTCGTGGCGGCGGCCGGGGTGCCGATGTGGCCGGGTTCGCTCCGGTCGGGCATCGTCCAGGCCCGGTAGCCGGGGGCGAACCCCCGGCCGAACGGCACCTCCGGGACGGCCGGGAGGTCGCCGGCGACCAGGTGCGGGGCCAGCCGGAGGACCATCGACGTTTCCCACTCGCAGGCGTGGCCCATCTGGGTCTGGACGAGGCCGGGGAACGAGGGGGTGCCGGCCGCGTCCCAGTAGGTGAGCGACACGAGCAGCAGGTCGCGGCGGGCGCGGTGGTCCTGCCGCAGCTCGAAGAGGGCCTGCTGGAGCGGGACGGCGTTACCGCCGTGGCCGTTGACGAACACGACCCGGGTGAACCCGTGGGCCAGGACGTTGTCCGCCAGGGCCTTGAGCAGGTCGAGGTAGACCCGCGGCGAGGCGGACAGGGTGCCGGGGAAGTCGGCGTGGTGGTGGGAGTTGCCGAGCCACTGGAGCGGGGCGAACAGACACCGGCCGGCGACGGGGGCTTGCTTCACCCGGCGGACGACCTCGCCCAGGAGCATCGAATCGGTGAACGTCGGCAGGTGCCGGCCGTGCTGCTCGACGGCGGCGACCGGGAACACGACGGGCGTGTCCCGCGGCAGGGTGGCGACGGCCGGCCAGCTCAGCTCGGCGAGGTCCATGCGGGGCGGCCCGGCGGGTAGGATAGGGGCAGTGTACCGGCCGGGCCGGGTTGTGCCCGCCCCGGTTTCCGGGCATCACCCCGGGACGGAGGATGACGCGGTGGCGAAGGCCAGGAAGTCGACCCGGTACACGGTCTGCGACGGCAAGCTGGTGTTGACGCTGGAGGCCGCCGAGGAGGGCGGTTACGTCGTCACCTCGCCGATGGACCCGGAGATCATCACCCAGGCCGACAGCCTGGAAGAGGCCTTCGAGATGGCCCGGGACGTGATCGGCCTGCTGAAGAAGGTTCGGGCGCATGAGCAACGGGCCGGGCGGCACGGGCGGGTGGCCGCGGGCGGAAAGTACCGGCGGCCGGCCGGAGGTAAGGCAGGGTGACCGTGGCTGATCGGCGGTGGCTCGACCCCGGGTCCTGCATACTTCAGTGCATCGTCTCCAGCACGACCACCGGAAACGACCCGTCGCCGCCCCACTCGGCCGCCAGGTAGCAGTATTCGCCCGGGTAGTCTTCCAGCCGAAACCGCTCCACCGGCGGCTCGACCAGCCGCGGCTTCACCTCGTCCTTCCAGAACCGGTAACACTCCCCGACCGGCACCCACGTCAACGGCCGGGCCAGGTCGGCGACGGCAAACCGGACCGGGCCGCCGCGGAGCAGGTCGGCGACCTCGGCCGAACCGACCTCCCGCCGGCGGGTCAGCGGCAGCCGGCCGGCGTCGTCCCACAATTCGTCGAGGGGCATCCGGGTGACAGGCCACCGCGACGGCGGCAACCCCTGCGGGCGGTGCGGCATCGGGCGGCCCTCGACTTCTGGCAGTCGCTCAGGGCCGGGGCGACGAACGCGGCGGCCGACTCGCGGTCAGCCACTCAGGCGGCGATACTCACCCCGATCCGCCACCCCCGCCGTGCCACCTCGGTCCGGAACCGCTCGGCCGGGGACGAGGCCGCCCGGTCGAGCGCCTCGGCCAGCGACCCCGACGGGTCCCGACTTCGGCCCGCCTCGGCCAGCAGGTCGGCGACCCGGCTGACCCGCTCGCGGGCGTTCTCGACTAACACCGGGGCGAGGGTCAGCGTCACCGCCGGCCCGTCGACCGCCTTCTCGTGCAGCCGCAGGCCCCGCCCGCCGATCGTCTTCTCGTAGTCACTCAGGGCGGTCATCAGGTGGTAAATGTCCACCCCGAGTACGTCCGGGTCGACCGCCCCGGCGTCGTCCGGCATCCGCAGCGTGAGTACCAGGTACGGGACCGCGAAGTCGAGATCGACCGGCTCGTGCCGGCGGACCGGTGCCTCCGTCCGCCCGTAGGTCACGCCCGGCTCCGGGCCGGCCCCGGTGAAAGCCGGTTCCTGCACCGGGAAGACGTGCATCGGGGTTTCGGCCCGGCCGTACCGTCGGTCCGCGCTCATGGGTTGGCCCTCACCTCGATCAGTTCCCGAGCGATCGGCGACCCGCCGCACAGCAAGCGGAACTCGTACTGCCCCGGGCGGTCGAACCGGATCGGCGGCAGCCGGACCGGCAGGGCGTGGATGACGAGCGGGTCTTGGCCCAAGTCCAGGGTCAGCACCGCCGAGGTGCCGACCACGGCTTCCGCGTCGCCCACGCCGACCACGAGTTCGACGGCGAACCGGTGGGTCCCGCGGCCGTTCGTCAGGATCGCGTACAGGCACGTCCGCGGGTGGAGCAACGGGAAGGCGTCCCCCGGCTGCGGGCGGATGGTCTGGAACACGTCGACGAGGGTGTGCCGCAGGCCGTCCGGCGACACGGTGACATCCTCGCAGGCCAGCCAGTGACGGACTTCGGGTATCTCGTTCAACTTGCCCCCGGGCGTCGGGCCGACGACCCCATCCTAACCCGGCCGGACAACGACGGGAATGGAACATGCGAGCGGGACCGGATGTGGCCCCGCCCGGACCACCGCGCGTCGCCTTACTTCTTGCAGTAGCTCAGGGCCAGGACGGCGAACGCGGTGGCCAGCTCCGGGGCGTTCTCCAGGAACGCCCGGTTGGCGTTCGCCCAGCTCCCGTCCGCCTTCTGCTTCCCCTTCAGCTCGTCGAACAGCTCCTGCCGCCAGTCGTGCTTGGCCCCCTTCGCGTCCACGAACGGGTCCTCGCCCAGGGCCGCCATCGCCTTGGCGAAGGTGACGTAGTAGTAGTACAGCCCGACCTGCCCCTGCCCCGGGTTCTCCTTCACCGTGTAGTGCTTCCGAATCCAGTCGATCGCCGCCTTCACCCGCGGGTCGTCCTTCCCGACGCCGGCGTACAGGAAGCTCTTCAGCCCGGCGTAGGTCATCCCGCCCTCGCTCCGCAGCCCGCCGGCCGCCGTCCGCTTGTCGCTCTTGTCGTTGGCCTGGTCGGCCGGGTTGTACACGAACCCGCCCTTGTCGTCCTCGGTCGCCTTCTGGGCGAACGGCTGGTCGTTGAACTCGCCGGTCAGGTTCTGGCTCCGGCTGACGAACGCCAGGGCCTTCTTGATCGCCGGGTCGTCCTTCGGCACCCCGGCCGCCAAGAGGGCTTCCACCATGAACTGGGTGTTCGACAGGTCCGGCCGGTCCCGCCCGCCGGGGTTGCCGTACCCGGCCCCGCCGTAGCTCAGGTCCTTCGGGTCGCCCCCGAACTGGAGGCCCTTGACGAACTTGGCCGCGCTGTCGATGACCGTGTCGTACTTCCCGCCGGCGTTCGCCTCCTTGAAGGTGACGATGGCCAGCGAGGTGGTGTACGTCGCCAGCCCCTGGCTGTAGACCCCGCCGTCCGGCTGGATGTTCCCTTCGAGGAACTTGAGGCCGCTGGCCACCACCGGGTCGTCCGGGCCGTACCCGTTGCGGAGCAGGGCCGACACCGCCAGGGCCGTTACCCCCGGCCCGACCCGCGGGTCCGGGGCCAGGTCGCCGGTCTCCTTCTGCCGGGTCTTGAGGAACGCCGCCGCCTTGTCCACCACCGCCTTCAGGTCGTCGGCCGACGGGGCGGCCCCGAGCCGGGAGCCGACGGCCCCCGTGACCCCGAGTACGGCGGTCGTCTTGAACCAGTCGCGGCGGGAAACGGCGGACATGCGGTGGCCTCCGGGGTGGCGGGCTACCGTCACCTTACCCGGGCCGGCCGCCCCCGGCGCGGGCAAAGGGTGGCCACCGGTGGGCAGGATGTGCCCCGGCGAGCCGGGAGCGTGAGCGACCGGAGAGAAGCGCCGGTCGCTCACGCTCCCGGCTCGCCCGCACCCCGGCTCGTCCCCGCTTACCCTCACACCGTCAGCACCCGGTCCCGGGCGGCCACCGCCCACCGGCCGACGACCTTCCCGCCCTCGGACACCAGCACCTCCTTGTGCAGGGCCACCGTCGGGCAGACGTGGCCCGGCAGGGCGTACACCACGTCCCCCGGCGTGTACCGGCCGGCCTCCGCGGTCTTCACGATCAGGTGCTCCTCGTTGTGCCCGGCGAGTTCGTATTCCGGGAAGTCGAGCAGCTTCACCCGCCGCTCCAGGGGCGGGTCGGAGGCGACCGCCTTCGTCCCCAGGTCGAGCGTCACCCGGTCGGCCGTCGGCCGGCTGACCACCCGGGTGACCAGCACCGCCGCCGGCGTGATCCCGGCCAGGTCGGCGAACTTCCCGCCGTAGCCGGCGTCGTGCAAGACGAACGTCCCCGGCGAGCACTCGACCCCGTCGATGTCCAGCCCGGCGAAGACCGGGAACGACGGCGTCCCGCCGCACACCAGCCGGGGGACCGGCAGCCCGCGGCTCTGCACCTCCTGCCGCAAGGCCAGCACCGGGGCCAGGAACTCCCGCACCCCGGCCTCCCGGTCGGCCCGGTCCGGCTGGTGGTTGTGCCCGTCGTACACCTGGAACCCCTCGGGCCGCAGCCCGGGGAGCTTGGCCGCCGACTCGTACAGGTCGGCCGCGGCGTTCCCGACCGTGATCCCGGTCCGGTGCTGGCCGACATCCAGGTCGAGGATGACGCCGACTTCCACGCCGGCCGCCGCGACGGCCTCGGACAACCGTTGGGTGGCGAGCGGGTGGTCGATCAGGACCGAGAAGGTGGTGCCCGGGAACCGGCGGATCAGCTCGACCAGCCGGCCACGGTTGGGGCCGACGAGGGGGTAGGCGATGAGCACGTCCGGGGCGCCGGCGGTCGCTAGCATCTCGGCCTCGGCGACGGTCGCGCACTTGTGCCGGGTGACGCCGGCGTCGAGGAGCAGCCGGGCGATCTCCCGGGTCTTGTGGGTCTTGACGTGCGGCCGGAGCCGGGCCGGGCCGCCGGCCAGCTCGACCACCCGGGCGATGTTCCGGCGGACCAGCTCCGGGTAGACCACCAGGGCCGGGCTGTAGACCGAGTCGAGGTCGGACAGGGGGTAGGCGGGGTTCATGGGATCGGCCTCCGGTCGGGTGACGCCCTCACTTCCCCTGGGTCATCCGTCTGGCCCAGCCGGCGGCCCCAATGAACCCGGCGTCCCCGCCGAGGGTGGCGAACTCCACCTTCAGCGACTTCGTCGGGTAGGGCAGCCCGAAGTGGCGGACGTAGGCGTCGATCTTGGCCCGGAACCACTCCCCGGCGGCCACCATCCCGCCGGCGTACACGATCATCTCCGGGTCGACCACCGCGGTCACGTTGCACGCCCCGAGGGCCAGGTAGTACGCCGTGTCGTCCACCACCTTCAGGGCGCAGGCGTCCCCGGCCCGGGCCAGGTCGAACACGTCCTTGGCGGTGAACTCGTCGTCGTTGGCCGTGTAGAACCGCTTCAGCTCGGTCGTCCCCCGCCAGCCGGCCATCGCCTCCCGGGCCCGCAGGACCACCTGGGTGGCGCTGGCGTAGGCCTCCAGGCAGCCCCGGGCCCCGCACCCGCACAGCCGGCCCCGGTCCGGCGGCTCGATCCGCTGGTGGCCCAGCTCCCCGCCGTGGCTGTGCTCCCCGGTGACGATCTCCCCGTCCAGGATGATCCCCCCGCCGACCCCGGTGCCCAGGGTGAACAGGGCCAGGCTCTTGGCGTCCCGCCCGCACCCGACCCAGAACTCCCCGTAGGCGGCCGCGTTGGCGTCGTTCTGGTAGACGGTCGGCTTGCCCAGGGCCTTGGCGATGGCGTCCCGGACCGGGACGTTCTTCCACGGCTTGAGGTTCGGCGGGTCGATGATCAGCCCGGCCGGGATGTCCCCCAGCCCGGGGGTGGCGACCCCGACGGCGGCGACCTCGGCCAGGGAGAGGTTGGCGGCGGCGACCGCCCGGCGGATGGTCTCGGCCATCGTCGCCAGCCCGACATCCTGGCCCCGCTCCGGGTGGGTGTCGGCCACGACCGGGTGGGTCAGCGGCACCCCGTCGTCGCCGACGGCGGCCGCCTTCATCGTCGTCCCGCCGACGTCCAGCCCGACGTAGATCAACCGGTCGGCCATGTCCGGCCCCGTTCGGTGCGGTCCGCACCCCGCCCGGGAGGTGAGCCGTTGTTATAAGGCAAACGGGAAAAGGAGAAAGGCGACCGGGGCGGGGCCGACCCGGCGGCCAACCGTGATCTACACTGGGGTGTCGCCGGGACTCGCCCGCCGGCCGACCGCCCCGGGGCCGGACGCCCCGCCCGCCCACGCCCACCGACCATGGACCCACTCACACCCCAGGTGATGCACCGGCTGGTGTTCACCATCGTCGTCCACGGCCTGCCGGACGCCCAGACCGGGGTCGCCCTGGACGTGCTGACCGAGGCCCTGCGGAACCCGAACGGCCAGGTCCGGGAGCTGGCCGTCGTCGCCCTGGGCGAGCTGACC
>JAIEQN010001057.1 GCA_019747685.1 Gemmataceae bacterium | reverse complement strand
CAATCCTCCGGTTTTGCCCGGTATTGGGCGGGGGGGGGGGGTGCCCCCCGTGTGGGTTTCCCCTACCGGGGGGCCCCCCCCCCCCGCTCGCCAAAGCCAGGCATCCCGGTTCATCGCCTTCGCAATCGGTCTATCAGCCTGGACTTCACCTCCTCCCACGGGATCGCGGACCCGGGGTTAGACGCGTGTTCGGCCAACCGCCGCTCGATCTCCTGCTTCTGGGCGTCGGTCAGCTCGTACCGGGCCGTCTCGGCGTCCACGGTGTCGAGGATCGCGTGGGCCAATTCGACCCGCTCGTCCGCGGTCAACTTGTCGATCCCGAGGGATTCGAGCGTCGGGATGGTCGGGGACATCGGCGGCCTCCGTGGTCCGGGCACGTCACCGGCACTATACCACGGCCGACCGTGCCACCAACCCCGTTGCGGGCCGACCCGTGGCCAAGCCGGTGAAGAAGGCCGACTTGCCGACGAAGGCGTGCGCCGCCTGCGGCCGGCCGTTCGCCTGGCGGAAGAAGTGGGCTCGGGACTGGGACAACGTCAAGTTCTGCTCGGACCGGTGCCGCAAGCAGGGCGAGCGGCCGGCGTGAGCCGGCAGTTCGGCCGCCGTTCCCGTTGACGGCGACGGCGGCCACGGGTATACCGCCGGCCGACCGTCTGAACTCGCCGACCGGTGAACCCATGCGGCCCGACAGGCTCGCCGCCGTCCTGCTCGTCGGCCTCATCGCCGGCTGCGGGACGCTGAAGAACCACACGGACGGTTGGAAGGGCCGGACGGTGCCTTACGGGGGTGTCCGGATCGCCGCCGACGAGTTCGTCAACCTTTACGACGTGGAGGGCGCTAACGCCCTCGTCCTGTGGCCGCTCTGGGCCGCGGACATCGGGCTGTCGGCCGTCGGCGACACCCTGACGCTGCCGCTCGCGTGGGCCGCGCTGGCCGGGCACGGCTTCCGCGACGCCTTCTTACCGCCGATCCGGGCGGCCGAACCCCCGCCGCCGGTCAGCCCCGCCTCGTCGTCGCCATCCACCCCAGGGCATTCGCCAGCGACTCCATCGGCAGGCCGATGACGTTGCTGACCGTCCCGGCCTCGACCGTCAGGTACGGGTCGTCCGGCAGCTCGATGGCGTAGGCCCCGCTGCACCCCTCCCACTTCCGCGCCGTCAGGTACGAATCGATCTCCGCATCGGACAGCGCCTTCATCCGCACCAGGCTCCGCTCCTGCCAGGTGAACTGCCAGTCGCCGGGCCGCAGCCACAGGCACACCCCCGTCCAGAGTTCGTGGACGGTGCCGGAGAGGGACTTGATGATCCGCCGGGCGTCGGCCTCGTCGTCCGGCTTGCCGACCACCCGGCCGTTCAGCCAGCCCACGGTGTCGGCCGCGATCACCAGTCCGTCGTCCACCGACCGGGCCACCGCCTCGGCCTTCAGCCACGCCAGCTCGGCGACGTAGTGCCGGCAGTCGCCCAGCCGGGCCTCGGTCGGCTCCGGGACGTTCGACGGCCGGACCTCGAACGTGTACCCGGCCTGCCCCATCAGCCACCGCCGGCCGTGCGACCCGCTGGCCAGGATCAGAGGGAACGGGAGGTCGGGGGGCATGAGCTGGGGCCTCCGTACTCTGGTGGCACAGGCCTCCCGGCCTGTGCCACCAACATCAGGCCCACCCTACGAGGCGAGGCGACTCGCCGCCCACCGGCCCAGCACCTCGGCCAGCCGCGGCCACACCCGGCCCGGCGTCAGCTCGGCCATGCAGACCATCGCCGGGCAAGTCTTGAGGTAGCTGCCGCCGCACGGGACGGCCGTTTCCACCCCGCCGGCCATCGACGTGTACGGCCCGTGGAGGGCCACCCGGGTACAGGTATACGGGGCCACGCACGGCCGGCCCACGGCCGCCGCCAGGTGCAGCGGCCCGGTGTCGTTGCCGACCATCACGTCCGCCGCGGCGAGCAAGGCCGCCAGCCGGGGCAGGGTGGTCCCGCCGGTGAAGTCCTTGGCCGGCCCGCGCAGCCCGCGGACGACTTCTTGTGACAACGGGGTGTCATGGGCCGTCCCGACGAACACCGCCGACCCGCCGAACGCGGCCTGCGACCAGCGGAGGAGTTCCGCGAAGTGGCCCGGCGGCCACCGCTTCGTCACCCACTTGGCCCCGACCGCGACCGCGACGACCGGCCGCGGCAGCCCGGCCAACTCCCGGGCCGCCCACTCCCGCGCCTCGGCGGCTATGGGGACGTAGAACCGCTTCGGGCCGTCGCCGGCTCCCAGCGCCTCGGCCACCCGCCAGTAGCGATCGACCGCGTGAATCCGGCCGGCGTCGGGTACTCGAATCCGGTCGGTGTACGCATACCGGCTACCTTCCCGGGCGGCCGCGAACCCGACCCGCCGGGCGGCACCGGTGGCCAGGGTCATCAGCCCGGTCCGCAACAACCCCTGGATGTCGATGACCAGGTCGAACCGCCGGCGGCGTAACTCGCGGGCAAACCCGAACGAGTAGGCGACGCTGGCCCGGAGACCCTGGCGGAACGCCCCGCGGTCGAACGACAGGGTGTCGGAGAGGTCGGGGTGGCCGGCCAGAAGCGGCTCGTAGGCCCGGTTGACGACCCAGGTAATGCGGGCGAGGGGGAACCGCCGCCGCAGTGCCGCCAGCACCGGCAGGGCGTGGACGATGTCGCCCAGGGCGCTCGGCTTGACCAGGGCGATGCGACGGGGGTCGAGCCGGTCCAGCGGCCGCATGGCGGGGTCCTTCCCGGCAACAGATTTCGCCACAAAGGCACGAAGATCACACCGAGGACCACGGAGAGAACAGCGAACTTGATTTCAGTCTTCTCGGTGGCCCTCGGTGTGATCTCCGTGCCTTTGTGGTGAGTCCTAACTCCTTACCCGCGGGAGCAGCACCGCGACCACCGCCAGCAGGCCGACGGCGGCCAGGTACGGCAGTGTCCGGGACGGGTCGGCCTGGAACAAGACCAACCCGAGGAACGGCCCGAGGATGCGGCCGAGCGAGGCGAACGACTGGTTCACCCCCAAGACCTCGCCCTGCCGGTCCGGGTCCGACCGCTTCGACACCAGGGCCGACACCGACGGGTTCACGAATGCGAACCCGGTGACGGCCAGCGCCGTCGTCGCGAAGAACAGCGGGTACGCCAGACCGCGGTCGGCGTCGCCCAGGTAGGCCACCGCCGCGACGCCCGCCAGGCCGACGACCAGCAGGCCGACCCCGGCCGTCATGAGCGCCTCCTCGGACAGCTTGCCCACGAGCCGGCGGTAGATGACGCCCTGGGCCAGCATCAGCACCGCCCCGATGTAGGCGAAGATCAGGAAGTTGTCCCGGTCCGCGAGGCCGAACGTCGCCGCCGTGAACAGCGACAGCGTCCCCTCGAAGTTGGCGAAGGCGAAGATCACCAGGAAGTAGACCAGCACCAGCGCCCCGACCGTCGGCGTCTTCAGGACCTCGACGCTGCGGGAGACGCTGAACCACTCCTTCCCGGCCGGGGCCGACCCCGGCGTCCGGGTCTCCGGGAGCAGCCGTAACGCCAGGACGAGCGCGACCAGCGATAGCAGTGACGCCGTCACCCCGGGTGCCCAGTGTTGCTCCTGGAAGACCTCCAGCCCGACGTATCCGATCAGCGGGCCGAAGGTGAACCCGATCCCGAACGCCGCCCCGATCAGGGCCATCCCCTTGGCCCGGCTCTCCTTCGTCGTGCAGTCGGCGATGACGGCGGCCGCCGTGCTGACGCTCGCCCCGGCCACCCCCGCCCCGAGCCGGCTCAGGAAGATCAGCCCCAGGGCCAGCCACGCCTGTTCGGCCGGCAGCGTCGAGGCGGCGGCGAACAGCCCGTAGAAGACGACCGACCCGGCCAGCCCGAGGAGCAGGATCGGCCGCCGCCCGATGCGGTCCGACACCCGCCCCCAGGCCGGGCTGAACACGAATTGCATCAGGGAAAAGATACTGTACAGTAGTCCCAGCGCCGCCCCCCGGCCGGCCTCCGGGACCACCGGCAAATACAGCTCGGCGTACCGCGGCAGCAAGGGCAGGACGATCCCGAACCCGAGCAGGTCGATGAACACCACCAGGAAGACGATGAACAGGGCGGACTTGCGGGCGGGCGGGGCGTCGGACGGCGGGTCTTGCGCGACGGGTTCGGTCGGCATACTCATGGGGTGAGGATACACCCGCCGGCTCGGCCCGCACAGCCCGCCCGGCCGTCAGGACTTGCCCGCCCGAACGAGGTTCCCGGGCCGCATTCGGGCCCCGGCCGTTGACCCCCGGACCGACCCGGCCCGATAGTGCTGGTGCGGTTTCGAGTTTCGAGTTTCAGGTTTCGAGTTTGAAGTCACCGCTGGCGGCCGATCGGGATCGCGTGAAGCCCGATCGAGTCCGGCTGTTAACTCGAAAGTTGAAACTCGTAACTCGAAACTCTTGCAGGTACGCCCCGCCCGAGAGCCCGCGGAGCCCCGGATGGCGACCGCCGACTACCTGACCCGGACCCCGCCGGCCGAGACCGGCACCCGCACGGCGTTCCTCGTCATCGACACCGAGAGCGTCCCCGACGGCCGATTGCTCTCCGCCGTCAAATACCCGGACGACAAGCTGACCCCCGAGGAGGCCGTCGAGCGGGCCCGCAAGGAGCAGGAAGAGACCAGTTGGAACGGGTCGGACTTCATCCCGGTCAGCTTCCACCTCCCCGTCGCGGTCGCCGTCCTGCGGGTCGGGGCCGACTTCTCGCTGCAAAACCTGGCCCTGCTCGACGCCCCGCACTTCCGCCCGCCGGAGATCGTCAAGAAGTTCTGGCTCGGCATCTCGTGCTACAAGGCCAAGCTCGTCACCTTCAACGGCCGGTGCTTCGACATGCCGCTGTTGGAGCTGGCCGCGTTCCGGTACGGCTACGCCGCCCGGGACTACTGCCAGAACAGCCGCAACCGGTTCAACGGGCCGATCGACCTGATGGACTGGATGACCAACTTCGGGGCCTACCGCCTCAACGGCGGGCTGGACCTGTTGGCCAAGATGATCGGCAAGCCGGGGAAGATCGGCGGGATGGCCGGCGACCAGGTCTACCGGATGGTCCTCGACGGCCGGCTCCAGGAGGTCAACGACTACTGCCTGTGCGACACCCTGGACACCTACTTCGTGTTCCTCCGCACCCGGGTGTTCACCGGCGACATCGGCCCGGACCGGGAGGCGGAACTGGTGGACAAGGCCCGGGCCTTGCTGGACGAGAAGGCGGCCGAGTTCCCGGTCCTCCGCAAGTACCTCGACCACTGGGCCGACTACCCGCCGGGCTGATCGTCCTCGTCCGGCGGGGCGGGCGGGAAGGTCACGTCGGCGTACACCTCGGCCAGCGGGACGGCCGCCGGGACACCGGCGAACTCCAGGACCGCGTCGAGCCCGACGAACGTATCGAACCGCCACGTCCCGTCCGGCTGGCGGGCGATCCGCTCGACCACCGCCCGCTCCGAGTCCACCATCACATACTCCCGCAGGCTGGCGACCTGCTGGTACGCCCGCAGCTTGTCCCCCCGGTCGTAGTCCCGGGTGGACGGGGACAGTACCTCGATCAGGACCGTCGGGTTGGTCAGGGTGTGGGGGTCGTTGGCGGCGTACTCGCGCTCGCCACAGGTGATGACGATGTCCGGGTAGAAGTACCGCCCGCGGGTGCCGGCCCGGACCCGCTGGTCGCTGGTGTTGGCCCGACAGCCGCGCCCCCGGAGCCGGTTCCCCAAGGCGAGGGCCAAGTTGTCCTTGACGTCGTTGTGGGGCGGGCTGGCCCCGGCCATCGCGTACAGGGCGCCGTCCACGAACTCGCTCTTGTACTTGGCCTTCCGCTCGATCGCCAGGTACTCGTCGTCGGTCAGCGGGCGGGGCTGCGGGGCGGCGGACATCGGGGCACCTCCGGGCGGCGGACCGGCCACGGGGGCATCTTACCCAGCCGGGCCGGGCGGGGCGGAGGTCAGTTCGGCGGCCCTTCCAGCGGCCCCTTGAGGGGGGCCGGGAAAGCGGCCCAGGTGGCCGTGTAGGTGGCCTCCAGCGGGCACGGGACGTACCGGTCCTCGGACAGGAAGACCGGCAGGTCCGGCAGCCCGTCCCCGACCCCGACGGGCTCCACATAGGCGTTGATCGCCGACCCGACCGAGTAGGACGCGACGGTCAGCGGCTTGTCGGCCGGCAGCTCGAAGTCCTCCTCCCGCACGCGGTCCCAGATGGCCTTGTGGATGCCCTGCGGGTCCCGCTTGGACGGCGGGAACAGGTCCACCACCAGCAGGTGGACTTTGGCGTACAGGAAGGCGACCGCCTTGCGGGTGAACGCCGCCAGGGCGTCCCGGCTGTCCTTGTTCCCGGGCGACACGATCTCGATGGCCGCCACCACCGTGCCGTCCGGGTGGCGGACGGTGATCCGGTCCTTCTTCCGGACGTACAACTTGGCGTCCGAGGCGGTCCGGTGGCGGACCTTCGGCGGGGCGTCGGCGACGGCCACCCCGGCCGGGGCGTCGCCCTCGGGGCGATCGGGCAGGTGGAGGGTGACGACATCTGGTTCCGGGCCGCCGCTCACCTGTTCCCGCATGGCGAAGTAGCCGGGCGGCAGCCGACCGGCGTTGAGCGCGTCCTGAATGCGCGTAATCCAGTTCTGGTGGAAGTCGT
Source organism: Gemmataceae bacterium (assembly GCA_019747685.1). Classification (GTDB taxonomy): domain Bacteria; phylum Planctomycetota; class Planctomycetia; order Gemmatales; family Gemmataceae; genus Urbifossiella. Next base: position 1,541 of record JAIEQN010001057.1, on the reverse strand, counting down.
GGAACCGGTTGGCCCGGACCTTGGTCCAGTCGTGGATCGGCATGGGCTGGTCCTCCCGCCGGGATTGTACCCCGGCCGGCCGGCCGGGTCACGGCCGGTTGACCGGCCGCGGGGGCGGGGCGGCCGGCGGCGGGTAGTTGGCCCGCTCGGCCCGCCACTTGGCCACCTCGGCCGGCTTGCCCAGCGCCCCGTACAGCTCGACCAGCCGGTCGGCCGCCTCCGGCACGTTCTGCCGGCCTTGTGGCGGGATGTTCTTCGCCTCGGCCTTCAGCCCCTCGTACCCGGCGAGCAAGAGGGGCTCGGCCTCGGCGTACTTCCCCTGGCGGAGTAGGACCTCGCCGAGCAGGGACTTGGCGCTGGCTATGGCCCATGCGACGGTGCCCAACTTCTGCCGCAGTTCCAGGCACTCCCGCACGACCGGCTCGGCCGCCACCGGGTCGAGGTCGACCAGTCGCTTGCCGAACGTGGCCAGCGTGAAGCTCAGCCCCAGGCCGCCGGGCTTGTTCAGCGCCCGCTGCTCGGTCAGTTCCTCGCCGAACACCCGGACCGCGTCCGCCGGCCGCCCGGCGGCCGCGTAGGCGTTGGCCAACTGGGCGCCGACCCACCCGAGCCCGGCCGGGTCCTTCGTCCGGGCGGCGTAGGCCCGCTCCAGCAGCGGCACCCCCTCGGCCGGCCGGCCGGAGTCCGTGTAGTTGACGCCCAGGTTGGCGGCCGTGCGCAGGGTCTCCGGGTGGTCGTCCCCGAGTACCCGCCGCCACCGCGGGAGGAGGCCCTCGAACAGCGGGACCGACAGGTCCAGCCGGCCCGTCGACCAGTACAGGGCGGCCAGGTTGTTGACGGTCATGAGGGTGCCCGGGTGGTCCGGCCCGAGGGCCTTCTCCCACCCGGCCAGGGCCCGCCGGTACAGCAGCTCGGCCGCCCGGTGGTCGCCCCGGGCGGCGAGCAGCACGGCCAGGCAGTTGACCGAGTCGAGGGTGCCCGGGTGGTCCGGCCCGAGGGCCTTCTCGTACCCGGCCAGGGCCCGCCTCAGCAGCGGCTCGGCCGCCTCCAGGTCGCCCCGGGTGCGGAGCAGCACGGCTAGGTTTTTGACCGAGCGGAGGGTGTCCGGGTGGTCCGGGCCGAGGGCCGCCTCCCGCCCCGCCAGGGCCCGCCGGTGGAGCGGCTCGGCCGCCCGGTGGTCGCCCCGGGCGGCGAGCAGCACGGCCAGGCAGTTGACCGAGTCGAGGGTGTTCGGGTGGTCCGGCCCGTCGGTCCGCTCCCGCAGCTCGACCGCCCGCCGGAGGTTGGCCTCGGCCCGGTCGTACTTCCCCAGGTTCCGCCAGGTGACGCCGACCGCGTCCCGGGCCAGGGCCTCGGCCGCCGGCCGGCCGGCGAACACCGCCGGGATGTCGGCCTCGGCCTTAGCCAGGGCGTCGGACACCTTGACGTCCACCCCCTGCCCGCCCTGCACCCCGGCCGGGCGGGTGGCGGCCAGGAAGTTGCCCGCCAGGAAGCCCGCGAACGCCCGGGCGTCGGCCGCCGCCTCGGCCGCGGCCAGCCGC
>JAIEQN010000350.1 GCA_019747685.1 Gemmataceae bacterium | reverse complement strand
GGGCTGCTGGCCCGGGCCGCGTCGCCCCGGCGGTGGGCCGGCCGGTTCGCCCGGCTGGCCGAGAAGCTGAGCGAACTCCGCCAGCGGGCCGGCGACAAGCTCCTGCACCGGCGATTCCGGCCGCAGTCGGCCCACGACGCCTACGCCGCGAACACGGCCGTCACGCCCCGCCTTCGGGCGGCGATGGCCGCCGAGGTCGGCCGGTGGCGGCACACGCCGACGGTCAGTATCCTCGTCCCGGTCTACAACGTCGAGCCGAAGTGGCTGGCCCGGTGTATCGAGTCGGTGCGGGACCAGATTTACCCGCACTGGGAACTCTGCCTGGCCGACGACGCCTCGACGGAACCCGCCCTGGTCCGCTCCCTCGGCCGGCCGCCGCGGGACCGGCGGATCAACCTGGCCCGGCGGGCCGAGAACGGCCACATCTGCCACGCGAGCAACACCGCCGCCGAACTCGCCACCGGCGAGTTCGTCGCCCTGTTGGACCACGACGACGAGCTGGCCCCGCACGCCCTTTGGGCCGTCGTCGAGCGGCTGCAACACCGGCCCGACGCCGACCTCATCTACTCCGACGAAGACAAGATCGACCAGACCGGCCGCCGCTACGACGGTCAGTTCAAACCCGGTTGGTCGCCGGAGTTGCTGCTCAGTTATAACTACATCAACCACTTCACGGTCATCCGCCGGTCGGTGTTCGAGGCGGCCGGCCGGTTCCGCCCGGGGTTCGAGGGGTCGCAGGACCACGACCTCTTGCTCCGCGTGACCGAGCGGACCGACCGGGTCGAGCACGTCCCGGGGGTGCTGTACCACTGGCGGTCGCTGCCCGCGTCCACCGCCGCCGGGGCCGGGGTCAAGCCCTACGTCCACACGTCGGGCCGGAAGGCGGTCGAAGAAGCCCTCGCCCGCCGCGGGGTGACGGCCCGGCCATACGTCCCGCCGTTCGCGGAGAAGCTGGGGCTGCCGGTCCTCGGTCTCGACGGCCCGGACGACGGCCCGGCGGTGGCCGTCATCGTCCACGGCGACCCGGTCGCGGCGGCCCAGACGGCGGCCGTGATCCACCGGACGACGGACTACCGGAACTACTCGGTCGTGACGGCCGGCGGCGGGGCCGACGCCCTGAACCGGGCGGCCGCCGGTCGGCCCGAAGACCTGCTCCTGTTCCTCGAAGCGGGTGCCGAGCCGGCCGACCGTCGCTGGCTGTCCCGGCTGGTGGCCAACCTTTCCTTACCCGGCGTCGGGGCGGCCGGCGGGAAGCTGGTCGGTGCCGGCGGCACGGTGATCGACGCCGGCACGGTCCTCGGGATGCACGACGGGGCCGCCCCGGCGGCCTTCGCCGGCCTGAAGCCCGATGAGGTCAGCTATTACTTCTACGCCGAGGTGACGCGGACGGTCTCGGCCGTCTCCGGCCGATGTCTGCTGACCCGCCGGTCGGACTTGGCCCGGCTCGGCGGGTTCGACGCCGGCCGGTTCCCGCGGTCGCTGTGGGATGTCGATTACGGCCTGCGGCTCGGCCGGGCCGGGCTGCGGTCGGCGTTCGTCGGGGGGGCGGAGGTCCGCACCGGCCGGGAGGCCGGTGCCACCAGAAGTCTTGGTGGCACCGGCCTCCCGGCCGGTGCCCCCCCCTCCGAACTCCTCGCCCTGAAGTGGGCCCACGGCCGCCGGCCCGACCCGTACCACAACCCGGCCTGCGGCGAGCACGCCCCGTGGCGGCCGGCCGGTGACGGCCCGCTGTCACTGCCGGCCGAGGCGAGCCGCCCGCCCGCCCGTGCCCTGATCGTCGCCCACAACCTGAACAACCCCGAGGGCGCCCCGCGGTATCTGTCCGAGATCGTCCTGGGGCTGCGGGACCGCGGGGCCATCACCCCCGTCGTCTTCTCCCCGCTCGGCGGGGCCGGGGCGAAGGTCTACGACGAAGCGGGCGTCCGGGTCGATGTCCGGGAGGCGGCGGTCAGCCGGCGGTTCGTGGACGGCTTGTGGTCGCCGCGGGAGTACGCGGCGGCCCAGACGCTCGCGGCCCGGGTCCTCCGCGACCACCGGCCCGAAGTCGTCATCGCCAACACCCTGACCACGTTCCCGTTGGTCGAGGCGGCGGCCCGCGCGGGCATCCCGGCCGTCTGGATCATCCACGAGAGCTATTCCGCCGACCACCTGGCCCGGCTGTTCCCGCCGTTCGCCCGGCGGAAGGTCGAGCGGGCGTTCGCCCTGGCCGCCCGGGTGGTGCCGGCGTCCCACGCCGCCGCCGCCCTGTTCGCCCGACTGAACACCCGGGGCAACTTCCGGGTCCTGCACAACGGCCTCGACGCGAAGCCGTTCGACGATTACCGGCGGCGGGTGTCGCGGGCCGAGGCCGCCGCGAAGGTGCCCGGCGACCCGGCCAAGAAGCGCATCGTGGCCGTCGGCACCGTCTGCGAACGCAAGGGCCAGCACGCCCTGGTCGAGGCGGCCGCCCGGCTGGCCCGCGGCCGGGACGACTTCGAGGTCCACCTGGTCGGCGCCCGCCCCGGCCTCCCGTATGTGGAGTACGTCCGCCACCTGATCGAACGCCATCGGCTCGGCTCGATCGTTCACCTCGTGCCCGAGACGGACGACGTGTGGGCGTTCCTCCGGGCGGCCGACGTGTTCGCCTGTACGTCCCACATGGAGACGTACAGCCGGGCGGTGCTGGAGGCCCTGGCGTTCGGCCTGCCGGTCGTGTCCACGCCGTGCTGCGGGGCCGACGAGCAACTGTACTGGGGGGCGAACGCCCTGCGGGTGGGCTTCGGCGACGCCGCCGGGCTTGCCGCCGCCCTCGGCCGGCTGCTGGCCGACGACGGCTTGCGGGCCGAGATGGGCCGGCAGTCCCGGGCGGCGTTCGACAACCACCTGAGCTACGACGAGATGCTCGACCGGTACGCGGCCGTCATCCTGTCCGCCGCCCGGACCGGGCCGCGGTCCCGGACCGCCCCGGCCCCGCTCCCGGCCGACCCCCCGGCCGCCCGCCGGGCCGCGTAGGACCCTTCCATGCCGCTCGGTGTCAGCCCGCTGTCACTCCGCCTGCCGGACCTCGGCCGGCTGGCCCGGAAGGCCCGCCGCCGGCTCCGGCTCCTCGTCCGCGGCGAACACCCGGCCCACTTCTTCGACCTGGACGACGCCGACCTCGTGAACCGGTTGCTCCGCTCGTGCGGCCGGCCGTCCCTCGACGGACCGCCCCGCGCGGTGGCCGGCCGGGAGGGCGACCCGGCCCGGGGCGAACTCGTCTACGAGCTGCGGGACGACGTGCGGCGGGCCATCCCGCTGGCCCTCACCCCGGCCCAGCGGGGCGTCTACCTCCGCTGGTTCGCCGAGCACGGCTGGCCCGCCGCCGGCGCGACCGTCGCAGACATCATGCGGGTCTTGTTCGACCAGGACGCCCGCCCCGACCGCGGGCTGGTCGCCTCGTACCGCGTTCAACCCGAGTGGCAGGCGAAGCACCCCGACGCCCTCACCCCCGCCGGCTGGGGGCCGTTCAAGCGCTGGCTCGCGGCCGAGTACGGCGCCCGCGGGCGGTGGCTCCGCCGGGCCGCCCTGCCGGCCGACGACATCGCCCACCCAACACCCGCAGGGCAACTCGCGGCCAACGTCGTCGGCCTGTTCCGGTACACGTCCGGCCTCCAGCAAGCGGCCCTGTCGGTGGTCGACGCCCTGTCCGTCGCCGGGGTGCGGCTCTCCCTCCGCGACGTGCCGATGCTGATGAACCGGGACGGCCGCCCGCGGGCCGGGTTCGACGGCCTCGAACCGGCCCCCGTCACCATCCTGAACACCGGCCTCGACATGCCGGTGCCCGAGGCGTACCGCCTCGCCGGGCTGTACCCCCGGCCGGGCGTTTACCGGGTCGCCGTCTGGTGGTGGGAGCTCGAACAGCTCCCGGCCGATTGGCTCGACCGCGGCCGGGATGTCGACGAAATCTGGGCGCCGACCCGGTTCATCGCCGACGCCCTCCGGCCGCTGGGCAAGCCGGTCTACCCGATGCTCCCGTCGGTCCGCCTGCCGGCCTTCGACCCGCTCCCCAAACGCCACTTCGGGCTATCGGCCGACAAGTTCACCTTCCTGTTCGTGTTCGACATGAACAGCCGGCTGCCGCGGAAGAACCCGCTCGGGCTGATCCGGGCGTTCCGCCGGGCGTTCGGCCGGAACGAGCCGGTGGAACTGGCCATCAAGGTCAGCCCGCAGGGGGTGTACTACCCCGAGTGGTGGCGGGAGCTTCGGTCGGCCGTGGCCGCGAACGACGTGACGCTGATCGACCAGAACCTGTCTCGCGGCGACCTGCTGGCCCTGGTGAATGCGGCCGACGCCGTCGCCTCCCTGCACCGGTCCGAGGGGTTCGGGCTGACGATGGCCGAGGCGATGCTGCTCGGCAAGCCGACCATCGGCACCGGCTACTCGGGCAACCTCGACTTCATGACGCCCGAGAACAGCTACCTCGTCCGGTACGACCGGGGCGTGATCGCCGAGGACATCCCGCCGTACCCGAAGGGGTGCGTCTGGGCCGAGCCGGACGAGGCCCACGCCGCGGAGCTGCTGCGGCGGGTGGTCGATCATCCCGAAGAAGCACGGACTATCGCCGAGCGGGGCCGCGTCGAAGCCACCGCCCTCCTTTCGCCCGAGGCGGCCGGCCGGCGGCTGCGGGACCGGCTCCTGGAGATCGCCCGCCGGTGAACACCACCTTCCTTCGGCCGGTTCGGTTCACGGCCCCGCCCCGGCGGGCGGTGAGGCTCGCCGTCGATGTGGTCCTGGCGGCCGGGCTGTTCTGGGCGGCGTCGGCCGGCTACCGGGCCTCGACCGGCCACGTCCAGTCAGCCGACTCGGCGTACTCGCTGGTCGCCGCCGAGCAGTTCCTGCGGGCCGGCTCGTTCGACCTGTCGTCCGGTACCCCGCCCGGGACGGACATCCCGTACCAACTGACCCGCCACCCCGGCCGGCCGGACGGGCTGTACTACGGCTACCCGCTCGGGTCGTCGGTCCTGTCGCTGCCGTGGGTGTGGGACTACACCCGCCGCGGCCTGTCGACGCTTCGCCCCGACGGCACCCGGAACGACGCCATCGAGGACGCCCTGCAACTGCGGGTGGCGGCCCGGGTGTCGGCGGCGGTGGTCGTCCTGTTCTACGTGCTGTGCCGGTTCTGGTGCCCGCCGGCGGTGAGCCTCATGATCGCGGCCGGGTTCGCCTGGGGGTCGCCGGTCTGGAGTACCCTGTCGCGGGGCCTCTGGTCGCACACCTGGATGGTGTTCTGGCTGATGGCCGCGGTGGTGCTGGTGGCCGCCCGGCGGCTGTGGATGACCCAGGCCGTTGGCCTGGGCTATGCTGACGCGGGCCTTCAGCCCGCGGAACCAGTGTCGGGAGGGCTGAAAGCCCGACACAACATAGCCCGGGGCAACGCCCCGGGTCCGGGGTGGGTGACGGACCTCCTGTTCGGCGTCCTCCTCGGGACGGCCCTGTTCTGGGTGGCGTTCGTGCGGGCGCACGGGGTCCTCTCGGCCGCCGCGATCGGGGCCTACCTGCTCCTCCACCACCGGCGGACGCTCGTGTTCACCGTCCTCGCCGGCGGGTTGTGGTCGGCCGGGCTGGTGCTGCTCAGCCTGCACCACTTCGGCACCCCGACCCCGCCGTCGGTGTACGCGGCCGACACGATCGACGGCCAGGACGTGCTCAACCGGTTCTTCTGGCTGATGCTGTCGCCGTCGCGGGGGCTGCTGGTCTTCTGCCCGTACCTGGCGGCGGTGGGCGTGATCCTCGTCGCCTTCCTCCGACACCTGACCGACGCGGGGTTGCTCCTGCCGGCCGGGCTGGCGGTCGCGGCCCACACGGCGGTGTTCGCGTGCTACAACGGCTGGCATGCCGGGAGCAGCTACGGGCCGCGGTACTTCTCTGACGTGCTGCCGTGGTTCGTCCTGGCCACGGCGGTCGCGGGCCGGGGGCTGCTGAACGCCTGGCGGGCCGGCGAGCGGCGGCGGGTTTGGTTGGCCGTGGCCGTGTTACTTGTGTGCTTCGGGTGGGGCGGGTGGGTCCACGGGCGGGGGGCGAACTCGGCCCGGGCGTGGCTGTGGAACGAGCGGGCCAAGGCCGTCGGCCACGAGGCGGCCGTCACGGACTGGCGGCACCCCCAGTTCCTGTGCGGCAAATCGTTCGACGTGAACCCGGACGGCACGATCCGCGAGTAGTACCCCACGGGAAGTGGCCCGGTGTCGCCTCGGCGAGACAGAAAAATCCGAGAATCTTGTTGACAGCACATCCCCGGCGCAGAGAATCGCGCGTGTAATCTGGCCGCCAGTTGACCGCGGCGGACGTAAACCCGGTGGCTGCCCCGCCGGCGGGGCGGGGGCGGCCCGCCCGGGGCGGTACATCGCTCGCGGCCCCGCGGGCCCGGCCGGGGGCAAACTCGACAGTCGGCGGCCCCGAGCCGGGCGAGGCGGTGGAGGGGGCTGGCCGGGGTGGTCGGCGGCTCGACCGCGGGCATGGACGGCCTCGCGCGGGGGGGCCGCTCTGGCTACCCCGGGGCCGGAACCCAACCGGCAACCGCCCGGGAAAACGAACGGCACACCGGTCGTGTTAGATGTCGGCGTACTGAGGTTGTCCACCTGCCACGGTGTCCGTCCCGCTGACTCCTACCCCCAGCCGGTACCGGGTCCCCGTCCGTTCGACGCCCTACCCGTCTCGTACCCGGAGGATCGCCCATGAGCCGGCTGATCGTGGCCCTCTGCCTCCTGCTGTCGGCGACGGCCCGGGCGGCCGACCCGCCCCCGCCCCCGCACCCGCTCGACCCGCTGACCGAGAAGGAAATCGAGGCGGCGGTCGGCCTGTTGCGCGACGCCGGCAAGCTGACCGAGACGAGCTGGCTGCCCTGGGTCGGCCTCCAGGAGCCGCCCAAGGCCGACCTGCTGGCCTTCAAGCCCGGCGGCCCGGTCCGGCGGCAGGCCTACGCCCTGGTCCACCGGCGGCCGGACAACACGGTGTTCGAGGCGGTCGTCGACCTGACGGCCCGGAAGGTCGCCTCGTGGGTCGAGAAGCCGGGGGTTCAGGCCCCGAACTACGAGAAGGACTTCCAGGTGGTCGGCCGGGTCGTCAAAGCGGACCCGAAGTGGCTGGCGGCGGTGAAGCTCCGCGGCCTGGACCCGGACGAGATCCTGGTCTGGCCGTGGTCGCCCGGGGCCGAGGCCCTGCCCGGCCCGGCCGGGGCCCGGCTGGCCTACGCCGAGGCCGAGTGGGGGGGCGACCGGGACGCCCCGTTCGCCCGCCCGGTCGAGGGGCTGCGGGCCGTCGTCGATCTGACCGACGAGAAGGTCCTGGAGGTCCGCGACACCGGCCCGCGGGCCATGCCGAAGCTGCCGGGCCTCCGCCGCGGGGCGCGGGCCCCCGCCCCCCGGCCGTCGCCCAAGCCGCTCACCACCGCCACCCCCGACGGGCCCGACTTCACCCTCGCCGGCCAGGAAGTCACCTGGCAGAACTGGCGGTTCCGGTTCACCATCGACCCCCGCGAGGGGCTGGTGCTGCACACCGTCAGCTACCGCGACGGCGGCCGGTGGCGGCCGGTCCTCCACCGCGGCAGCGTCACCGAGCTGTTCGTCCCCTACGGCGACCCCGGCCCGGACCACCGCCACCGCATGTACTTCGACATCGGCACCTACGGGCTGACCCCGTCCCCGCTGGAGGCCGGGACCGACGCCCCGGACCACGCCACCTTCTTCGACTTCCCGACCGCCGACCACCGCGGCCGGCCGAAGACGGTCGAGCGGGCCGTCGCCCTGTTCGAGCGGGACGGCGGGGTGCTCTGGCGGCACGGCTTCATGGACGGCGGGGTCGAGTCCCGCCGCGGCCGTCGGCTCGTCCTGCTGACCATCGCCACCGTCGGCAACTACGACTACGGGTTCGAGTGGGTGTTCCACCAGGACGGCACCCTGGAGGCCCAGGTGCTGCTGACCGGCATCATGAACACTAAGGTGGCGACCGCCGCCACCCCGCCGGGGCACACCGACGCCCGGTTCGGCCACCCGATCGACGCCGAGCGGCGGTCGCTCGCCATGCACCACCAGCACTTCTTCAGCTACCGACTCGACCTGGACGTGGACGGCGAGTTCAACCGGGTGGTCGAGCGGCACGTCGAGGCCCTGCCGGTCGGGTCGGACAACCCGGCCGGCAACGCCTTCGTGATGCG
>JAIEQN010000427.1 GCA_019747685.1 Gemmataceae bacterium | reverse complement strand
ACCACCCACACACCCGCCCCGGGCCGGGCCAACCCGCCCGGGGCACCACCACACACACCCGCACTGGCAAAGACCGATAGAAGTTCCGGGAATTACCCCGCGACTTCCGGCTCGTCGTCGAGCCTCACAGCACCGACCCGACCGCGTAATCGGCTCCGATTACAGCTAGTCAGATCGGTATGTGTACCCTATTGGCGTGACTCTCTCCCGTCAACTGCGTCGCCCGGAATTTTTCCCGGCGACCGCCGACCGGCCACGCCGAACTCCGGTGTGGAGAAGACGGGGCTCGAACCCGTGACCTCCTGCTTGCAAAGCAGGCGCTCTACCAGTTGAGCTACTTCCCCGACCTCGGCCGTTCATCCCGTGTGCGCGTACTTGGATTCGAACCAAGGACCTCAGCTTTATCAGAGCTGCGCTCTAGCCAACTGAGCTATACGCGCGGCGACCCCGTGAAACGCGAAGGCCAAACCGACCCGGTTTGGCCCCCTCCGGACGTCCGGTCCGTCGGCGAGAGCTATCCGCCCGGGGGCGGGTCGATCATCGTCCTCGGCGACCGGGGGTCAGTCATGCCGTGCGGACCTCACGGGGGCAGCGATGCACTCTCCGATTATAAGGGGGGGTCGGCCGGTGTCAACTCGGACCCCGAGAATTCCGCGATCCGGTTCCGGGCCGGGCTCGAACCACTACAGTATCGGCGGCTTGCGCTCCCCGCCAGGGCGTCACTCGTGACCACTCCACCCCGTCCGCCGTCGCCCGGTCGCCGCCTCCGCTCGGCGTGGGAGGCTGGCCCGGTCCTCCTCCCCGGCGTCTTTAACCCCCTGTTGGCCCGGGTCGCCGAACGCCTGGGGTTCCGGGCCATCTACCTGTCCGGCGGCGCCCTGTCGGCCGGCAGCGGGGTGCCGGACATCGGCCTGCTCACTCTCACCGAGTTCGTCCAACAGGCCGCCCTGACCGCCCAGGCGACCGCCCTCCCCTTGCTCTGCGACGCCGACACCGGGTTCGGCGAGTCGCTGAACGTCGAGCGGACGGTTCGACTCTTTGAGGCCGCCGGGGCGGCCGGGGTTCATCTCGAAGACCAGGAACTGCCGAAGCGGTGTGGCCACCTGTCCGGGAAGTCGCTCGTCACCCCGGAGGAAATGGCCGCGAAGGTGCGGGCGGCGGTCGCGGCCCGGCGGGACCCGGACTTCGTCATCCTCGCCCGGACCGACGCCCGGGGCGTCAACGGGTTCGACGACGCCGTCCGGCGGGCCAGGCTCTACCTCGACGCCGGGGCCGACGGCATCTTCCCGGAAGCCCTGGAATCGGCCGACGAGCTGGCCGAATTCGCCCGCCAAGTCCCCGGGGTGTTGCTCGCCAACATGACCGAGTTCGGCCGCAGCCCGAGCCTCGACGTGCCGACCCTCGGGGCGATGGGCTACCGGCTCGTCCTCTTCCCGCTGACCGCCTTTCGGGTGGCCATGAAGGCGGCCGAGGACACCCTGGCCGCCCTGCTCCGCGACGGCCACCAGCGGGCGGCCCTGCCGAAAATGCTCACCCGGGCCGAACTCTACGACCACCTCGGGTACACTGGGTACGAGCAGCGGGACCGCGACTACTTCGGCCGGCCGCCCGGCCAGGAGCCACCATGACCACCCCGGCGTACTCCCCCGGCCTGGAAGGCGTGATCGCCGGGGAAACCGCGATCGGCACCGTCGAGGGGGGCCTCAGCTACCGCGGCTACTTCGTCGGCGACCTGGTCGAGCACGCCTCGTTCGACGAGACGGCCTACCTGCTGCTCCACGGCGAGCTACCAACCGCGGCCCAGCTCGCGGCGTTCCGGGAGCGCGTCGCCGCCGCCCGCCGGCTGCCGCCGCCGCTCAAGGACCTGCTGGCCGCCCTGCCCAAGTGGACCGCCCCGCTCGACGCCCTCCGCACCTCGGTTAGCGCCCTGGCCCACTTCGACCAGGACGCCAGCGACCTGTCCCACGACGCCAACGTCCGCAAGGCCGAGCGGCTCTTGGCCCAGATTCCGGTGGCCATCGCCGACCACTACCACCTCAGCCGCGGCGGGAACCCGCTCCCGGCCCGGCAGGAACTCGACACGGCCGCCAACTTCCTGTACATGATCCGCGGCACCGACCCCTCGCCGGAGGAGGTCAAGGCCCTCGACGTGTCGCTCATCCTGTACGCCGAACACGAGTTCAACGCCAGCACGTTCGCCGCCCGGGTGATTGCCTCGACCCTGTCCGACCTGCACTGCGCCGTCACCGGGGCCATCGGGGCGCTCAAGGGGCCGCTCCACGGCGGGGCGAACGAGAAGGTGGTGGACATCCTGACCGCGGCCGGCGACACGCCAGAGGCGGTCGAGAAGTGGGTCCGGGACGCCCTGGCCCGGAAGGAGCGGATCATGGGGTTCGGGCACCGGGTCTACAAGACCGGCGACGTGCGGGCCGGCATCCTCAAGACCTTTGCCCGCAAAGTCGCCGACGCCGCGGGGACGGCCGGGATCGAGGACCGGGCGGACGTGATCGAGCGGGTCATGGCGGCCGAGAAGAACATGTACCCGAACCTGGACTGGCCGGCCGGCCGGCTGTACCACGCGATGCGGCTGGAAATCCCGCTGTACACCCCGATCTTTGCCATGTCGCGGATCACCGGCTGGGCGGCCCACGTCATCGAGCAGCTCGACCACAACCGGCTGATCCGGCCGCGGGCCCTGTACACCGGCCCGGCCCGCCGGCCGGTGACGCCGATCGGCGAGCGGGGCTGATGGTGTACCGGAACGGCTTCCCGCGGGTTCGCACACCCGTTACGATGGCTCCCACACGTCCTTCGGCCCGGGGAGGGTCCGCCCGTGACCGACCTGGTCGGCAAGCGGCTGGGGGAGTTCGAGGTCGTCCGGGTCCTCGGCCGGGGCGGGATGGGGGTGGTGTACGAGGCGGTACAGACCTCCCTCCGCCGGCGGGTCGCCCTGAAGGTCCTCGGCCCCGGGGTCGGGCTGACCCCCCGGGCGGTCGACCGGTTCCGGCGGGAGGCGGCGGCCGCCGCCAAGCTCCACCACACCAACATCGTCCCGGTGTACGCCACCGGCGAGGACGGCGGGCTCCACTTCTACGCGATGGAGCTCATCGACGGCCCGTCCCTCGACCGGGTCATCCTGGATTTGGCGAACCGCGACCGGGAGCCTCGGGACCCGAACATCATGGCGGGCGGGGGGCGTCAGGACCACGGTACGGACGGCACAGGCAGGAATGCCTGTGCCACCGGTGATCTTGGTGGCACAGGCATTCCTGCCTGTGCCCCTGATGGTTCTGGTGGCACAGGCATTCCTGCCTGTGCTCCGGATCATCTCGCCCTGACCGGCCCCTACGTCGACCCCGATACATCCCCCCTCCCGTCGGCCGCCGCGTCGTCCGGGCTGAGTTCCGGCGGGGCCTACTTCGACGCCGTCGCCCGGATGGCCGCCGACGTGGCCGACGCCCTCGACCACGCCCACCGCCACGGCGTCGTCCACCGGGACGTGAAGCCGTCGAACCTGCTGCTGGCCCCGGACGGGCGGCTGAGCGTGAACGACTTCGGGCTGGCCCGGGTGCTGGAGGAGCCGGGGGTGACCGTCACCGGCGAGTTCGTCGGCACCCCGGCGTACACCGCCCCGGAGCAGGTGGCCGGCGGGCGGGTGCCGGTCGACCACCGGGCCGACGTGTACTCCCTCGGGGCCACCCTGTACGAGCTGCTCACCCTCCGCCGGCCGTTCGCCGCCCTCGGCGGCCGGGACCAGCTCCTGGCGGCGGTCCTCCAGAAGGACCCGGTCCCGCCGCGGCGGGTGAACCCGCGGGTGCCGAAGGACCTCGAAACCATCTGCCTGAAGTGCCTGGAGAAGGACCCGGACCGGCGGTATCGGTCGGCGAAGGACCTTGCCGACGACCTGCGGCGGTACGTCAACCGGTTCGCCATCCTGGCCCGCCGGCCGGGCGTGGCGGCCCGGGCCGGGAAGTGGGTCCGCCGGAACCCGGCGGTGGCAGCGAGCCTGGCGGCGGTGCTGGTGCTGGCGACGGCCGCGGCCGGGGCATTCGCCTGGCAGGCCCGAGTTGCCGAACACGAGCGGGCCGAGGCCGACCGGAAGCGGGAGGACGAGGTCCGCCTCGAACGCCTCCAGGCGGCGATGGACCGGGCGCTGGCCGAGACGATGGCCGGCCGACTGGGCGAGGCCGAGGCGGCGGTACGGGATGCGGAACGGCTCGGCGCCTCGACCGCGGACCTCCGCCGGTTGAAGGGGCAGGTCGCCCTATGGCGTGCGGACTTCAAAACCGCGGTCGAAGAATTGACCGTAGCGACCGAGTTGCGGCCGGACGGGATGGCGGAATGGGCGTTGCTCGCTTCGGCGGCTTTCTGGGCCGGGGACGAAGCGCGCTACATCCAGATCGTCGGGGACCGGTTGGACAAGACAACCCCGCGCTCGGCCGAGGACTTCTTGTACTCCGGTCAGGCCATTTCGATTAACGACCCGGGCCGTGGGCTGCCGCTGATGGAACGGGCCGTCGAGCTGAGGGACGGGGCCATCCCGCGGTCGGTCCGTGGCAACGCCCGCTCCTTCCTGGGTCTCCTCACCGAAGACCCGGCGTTAGTCGAGAAGGGGTCGACGGATGTCCGAATCGCTCGGGAACTGCTCGGGGACAACAACCCGGTGGCCGTGGCAGACAGCCTGCGGGCCCGCATGCACTCCGCACTCGTGTTCGAGGCGGTCGGGCAGCCGGCCAAGGCCCGCGAGGCGTGGGAGCAGGCCCGAGCCGACGTGGACCTGCTGACCCGGGTTCCCGACCACCCTTACGCCGCATACTGGCGGTGCGAGTACCTCCGGGTTTCGGGCCAGGACGGGGCGGGGGCCTTCCGGGCCGCGGCCCGCTTCCGAACCGACATCCCGCTGGCCGCCCTGAACGCCTCGTATGCGTATGCCCGGGGGAGCCCCGATGACATCCGGGCCGCGCTACTCTGGCTCGACGACGCGGAGGCGGTAAACCCGGCCGCCGATCTCGTTCGCACCAGCCGGATCTTCTTGCTGAGCGCCCTCGGAGACTCCGAACGCAACCGTGCCAGGGCAGAGTACGACCGTCATGTTGGCAAGTCCGACGACCCGTCGTACCGGATGGTCGCAGCCGAAGGGCTTCTGCTGTTGGGCCGGGCGGGAGAGGCGCGGGCCGCACTTGAGGAACTGCGCGGCAAGCAATTTCCAAGCGCATACCGAAAAGCTTACACTGCCCTCCTCGATCACTCGTCCGGCCGGCCAGTGACCGAGGCCGAGGTGATCGAAGCGTCCAGCGGCCATCGGTTTTTACGGTGCGAGACGGCCCTCTTTCTCGGCCTCCGGAACTTGTCCGGTGGCGACCGCGAGGCGGCGAAACGGCACCTCCGCGATGGGGCCACCCGCTACCGCTGCCCCATGTCCTTGGCGACGTGGTGGTGCATGGCGTTCCTGGCCCGGATGGAGAAGGACCCGGCCTGGCCGCCGTGGATTCCGCCGGCGAAGTGACCAGCCCGGCCGCCCGTCGTCGGGTTCGCCGGCGTGACCGACGGACACCCGAAGGGCGGGCCGAGTCCCGCAACGCACGCAGCCCGGGCAGTTCTCGCCCGGGCCGCGTCGCCCCTACACCGCGTCCGGGTCGACACCCAGTTCCCGCAACCGGGCCGCCAACCGGTCGGCCGTCTGCCCGGCGGCCCCGGCCCGACGCCGGGCCTCTTCCGCCAGCTCGTCCGCCCGGGCGGCTCGCTCCCGCTCCTCGATCGCCCGCCGCTCGGCCTCAGCCGCCCTCCCCCGCTCGCGGTCGACCTCGCGCCACGCCTCGGCGGCCTGTTCGTCGGCCGCGACCGCCCGCCGCCGGGCGTCCTCGGCCCGCCGTTCCAACTCCCGGCGGGCCTCACCCAGCTCGACGAACGACAAGAACCGCTGCCCGTCCGGGCCGTAAACGACCAGGTCGTCGGCTGACCGGCCGAACCGGATGCCGAGCCGGGGACTGACGAAGGCGGTGGTGATCCGGACCGGTTCCAGACCCCCATCGACCGCCCGGACCCACCCCTCGATCAACAGCTCGTCCGGGTCCAGGACGTAATACTCCTCGGCCCCGTGGTGGTCGTAAAAGACCCGCTTGCGGTTCATTTCCCCGACCGTGTTGCCCGGGGACAGAACCTCGAAGACGACCTGCGGGAAGACGCCGCCCTCCTCCCACACCTTGTAACTCGGCCGGTCCCCCTTCGGCCGGCCGAACGCCACGTACACGTCCGGGGCGGTGCAAGTCTTCGGATCGCCCTCGACCGGGTAGATCAGGTTGTCGGCCCCGACGAACACATCGTCGCGGTCGGCGAACAACAGGTCCAGGTTCCCCTGGAGGGTGGCGATCCACCGGAACTGGCGGGTGTTCTCGGCGATGGGCTTGCCGTCCGAGCTGGGGTACTCGACCTCGGCGGCCGGGTCGGTGGCGGTGCTCATGATGGCACTGTACACGAAGAAACCCACCCGTCGCAACGGGTGGGTCGTCAGAAGCACAGGCAGGAATGCCTGTGCCACCGAGTAAGCAGGGCCTAGTGGCACAGGCATTCCTGCCTGTGCCGATGACTACTTCGCCTCGGCGGCCGCGGCGACCGCCGGCTCGGCGACCACCGGCTCGCCGGCCACCTTCGAGGCGTCGAAGGCGAGCTTCTTGTCGCCGCCCTCCTCGGCCACCCGGATGGTCAGCGTGTCGGACCCGTGGAAGCTCCCCTTGAGCAGCTCCTCGGACAGCATGTCCTCCAGGTTCTGCTCGATCGCCCGCCGCAACGGCCGGGCCCCGAACTCCAGGCTCGACCCCTTCTCGATCAGGAAGTCCTTGGCCTCCTCGGTCACGTTCAGGGCCAGCCCCTTCTCCTTGAGCCGCTTCTCGACCTTCCCCAGCTCCATGTTCACGATCGCCTTCAGGTCGTCCTTGGTCAGCGACCGGAACACGATGATGTCGTCCAGCCGGTTCAGGAACTCCGGCCGGAACTCCTTCTCCATCCGCCCCTTCAGCCGCTTCTGCATCTCCTGGTAGCTGGCCTCGGCGTTCTGGTTCATGTGCCGGGTGAACGCCGAGGTCAGGGTGTCGGACTGGACGATCGTCTCGGCCCCGATGTTGGTGGTCATGATCAAGATGGTGTTCTTGAAGTCGATGACCCGGCCGACGTTGTCCGTCAGCCGTCCCTCCTCCATGATCTGGAGGAGCATGTTCCACACGTCCGGGTGGGCCTTCTCGATCTCGTCCAGCAGGACCACCGAGTACGGCTTGCGGCGGATCTTCTCGGTGAGCTGGCCACCCTCCTCGTACCCGATGTAGCCGGGCGGCGCCCCGACCAGCCGGGAAACGTTGTGCTTCTCCATGTACTCCGACATGTCGAGCTGCACGATGTTGTTCTCGTCGCCGAACATGAACTTCGCCAACTGCTTGGCGAGCAGCGTCTTCCCGACGCCGGTGGGGCCGGCGAAGATGAAGCTGCCGATCGGCCGCTTCGGGTCCTTCAACCCGGCCCGGCTCTTGCGGACCGCCTTGGCGATGGCCTTGATCGCCTCGTTCTGGCTGATGACCGCCCCGTGCAGCTCGGCCTCCATGTTCAAGAGCCGCCGGGTCTCGTCCTCGCCGACCTTCTTCAGGGGTACGCCGGTCATCTTGCTGACGACCTCGGCGATCACTTCTTCGTCGACGACGCCGTCGGCCTCCTTGGCCTTCTCCCGCCACTCCTTCGTCGTCTGCTCCTTCTTCTTGCGGAGCTTCTCGGCCTGGTCCCGCAGGTGGGCGGCCTTCTCGAAGTCCTGCTCCATCACCGCCGCTTCTTTTTCCTGGTTCAGCTTCTCGATCGACTCGTCCAGCTCCTTCAGGTCCGGCGGCCGGGTCATCGACTTGAGCCGGACGCGGGCACCCGCCTCGTCGATCACGTCGATGGCCTTGTCCGGCAGGCAGTGGCCGGTGATGTACCGCTCGGACAGCTCGACCGCCTGCTTCAGGGCGGTGTCGGTGATCTGGACCCGGTGGTGGGCCTCGTACCGGTCCCGCAGGCCCTTGAGGATTTCCACGGTCTCGGCCATCGACGGCGGGTTGACGATGATCGACTGGAACCGCCGGGCCAGGGCCTGGTCCTTCTCGATGTACTT
>JAIEQN010001001.1 GCA_019747685.1 Gemmataceae bacterium | reverse complement strand
GGGAAACAGCACCAGCAGCCCCGCCCGGGGCGGCAGTGCCTCGGCCCCGACCGTCGCCAGCGGCCCGCGGTAGACGAGCTGCGGCCCGGCCGGGCCGACGAGAACGACCGCGATTTCCTGGACGCCTGCCTCAACCGGGAGTTGCGTCCCGAAGTCGTGGCGGACGTGGCCGGGCGGAACGTCGGGGGCGGCCGACGGCGTCAGCCGGTCGCGGATGGCCACCCCGAGGTCGTACCAGACCTCGACGGCGGCCGGCGTGGTCCGCCCGGCCGGGGCCTGCCAGTACCCCGACACCCGGACGAGGGCCATCCCGGAGAACGGGTCGATCGCCCGAGAGAGGGTGACGGCGGTGGTCGGCGGGTCGGCGTCCATGCCGTGCGGCCCCGGGGCGATGGGGCGGGAGTGTAGCCCGGGTCGCCCGGTCGCTCAAGGGCAGGTCGGGAGTGCCTTCCTTCGGTGGCCCAGGCCTCCCGGCCTGGGCCACCAAATCGGTGCAGTACCCGACGGCCGGTCGGCCCGCCGCCGGCTATCCTGCCCGTTGGG
The DNA here is from genome assembly GCA_019747685.1 of Gemmataceae bacterium. Classification (GTDB taxonomy): domain Bacteria; phylum Planctomycetota; class Planctomycetia; order Gemmatales; family Gemmataceae; genus Urbifossiella. Next base: position 7,570 of record JAIEQN010001001.1, on the reverse strand, counting down.
ACCCGCGATGTCCCGCCCCCGCCGACGCCCGAACCACTTCCTCCGCCCGGCGCTGGCGGCCGTGCTGGTGTTGGCACAGGTGGTGTCGGCGTTCGGCTTCCCGGTCGTACAGGCCGCCCGCGTTGTACTCGCCGGTTGTCCCGGCGGGGCCTGCGGCTGTAGCGCCTGCGGCCGGACCAACGGGTGCTGTTGCTCCGGGCAGGTCCCGCGGCCGGCCCCGAAGACCGGCTGCTGCGCGAAGCCGGTCGCCGCCGGAGACGACCCGGCCCCGGCCGTCCGCTGGGTGCCGGGGTTCCAGGCCCGGCAGTGCCGGGGCGACAGCCCGCTCGGCCTCCAGGTCGAGGTCCCGGCCGTCCCGCCGGTAACTCCCGCATCGCCCGTCGCGGCTCCTCTCGTCACCGGGACGGCCCCGGCCGTCGACGCCGCCGGCCCGTCCCGCGTCACCTCCCCGCCCGACCCGCCTCCCAAACCCGTCTAGCGCGGCCTGCTCGTCACCACCCGTCGTCCGGCCGGCCCCGGGTTCGTCCCGCGGCGTCGCGCCGTCCCGCCCCGCACACACCTGGGGAGACTCCGATGCGGCCCAAGAAGGCGTTCACCCTGATCGAGTTGTTGGTGGTCATCGCCATCATCGCCATCCTGATCGGCCTGCTATTACCCGCCGTCCAGAAGGTCCGGGAGGCGGCCGCCCGGATTAAGTGCCAGAACGACCTCAAGCAGGTCGGGCTGGCGATGCACAACTACCACTCGGCGTACAACGAGTTCCCGCCGGCCCGCCAGCCGTTCCCGATGGTCTTCTCCCCGCTGTCCCGGCTCCTGCCGCACGTCGAGCAGGACAACCTCCAGAAGCTGCTCGACTTCACCCAGCCGCCGCTCGACTTCTTCGGCACCGGCACCAACCCGAACGACAACGCCAGCCCGAACGCCCCGACGAAGACGCGGATCGCCCTGTTCCTGTGCCCGAGTGACCCGGTCGGGCCGCGGGTCCAGGGCTCGCTGTACGGGGCGACCAACTACGTCGCCTGCGTCGGGTCCGGGCTGGTCGAGTACGGGCAGGTGGCCAAGGCCGACGGCATCTTCGGCGACCAACCGGTCCGGGTGGTCGGGATCACCGACGGCAGCTCGAACACGGTGGCGTTCGCCGAGACGCTGCTCGGTAACGGGGCGACCTCGACCGGCCCGACCCCCGGCGACTACCGCCGCGAGCGGTGAGGCGTCCCCGGCCCGGCCGACCCGACCCCGGCCGTGCGCGAGTCGGCCTCCGGCGGCGGGGCGTGGTCGGGTCAGCGGTCGGCCAAGTGGATCGACGGCCATTACGGCAGCACCCTGTACAACCACTACTACCCGCCGAACGCGAAGAACTGGGACTGCGGCAACGAGTACAACAACAAGGGGCTGACCGCCGCCCGTTGCCTGCACACCGGCGGGGTGAACGTCCTTCTAGACGATGGGAGTGTCCGGTTCGTCCGCGAGGCGGTCGACCCGGCTACCTGGCGCGGGGCCTCGACCCGAACCGGAAGTGAAGTCCCCGGCGACTTTTAAGGCGGGGACCGTGTAATCCGTGAATCGCCCAGGTGGTTGATTCCCGACCAAACCGATAATCCTAGTAGGGCACGGGGAGTCGTGCCCCACTAGGTGTTCTGCATGAGCATTACCGCCACCGACATCACCAAGCGGTTCGGCCGGTTCACGGCCCTGGACGGGGTGTCGGTCGAGTGCCCGTCCGGGTCGCTGGTCGCCCTGCTCGGCCCGTCCGGGTCGGGCAAGACGACCCTCCTGCGGATCATCTCCGGCCTGGAGACGCCCGACGGCGGCACCGTCCACTACCGCGACGACGACATCACCCACCGGTCGGCCCGGGACCGGCACGTCGGGTTCGTGTTCCAGCACTACGCCCTGTTCCGGCACATGACGGTGTTCGAGAACGTGGCCTTCGGGCTGCGGGTGCGGAAGTGGCCGGAGGCGAAGGTCCGCGACCGGGTCCGCGAACTGCTGCAGCTCGTCCGGCTGGAGGAGAAGGCCAACAGCTACCCGGCCGCCCTGTCCGGCGGGCAGAAGCAGCGGATCGCCCTGGTCCGGGCCCTCGCCCCGCAGCCGCAAGTCCTGCTCCTCGACGAGCCGTTCGGGGCCCTGGACGCGAAAGTCCGCACGGAGTTACGGCACTGGCTGCGGCGGTTCCACGACGAGTTCCACGTCACCAGCATCTTCGTCACCCACGACCAGGAGGAGGCGTTCGGGGTGGCCGACAAGGTGGTGGTCATGAACGAGGGGCGGGTCGAGCAGGTCGGCACCCCGATCGAGGTGTACGAGCACCCGGCCAACGCCTTCGTCATGGACTTCCTGGGGAACGTCAACAAGCTGCCGGTCCGGGTCGAGAACGGCCGGGTCCTGTTCGGCGAAAAGGGCGAGGTCGAGCTGCCGACCCGGATGCTCGCCCCGAAGGAGAACGGCCACGCCGACGCCTACATCCGGCCGCACGAGCTGGACATCTCCCGGTCGGCCGAGGGCGGCAACTGCGTGCTCGGCGAGGTCGTCCACATCAACCCGGCCGGGTCGGTGGTGAAGGTACGGCTGTTGGCCGAGGACTTCGGGCTGATGCTCAACGTCGACCTGCCGATCGAGCGCTACCGCCAGCTCGGGTTGCAGTCGCGGGAGAGCGTGTACGTCACGCCCAAGGCGGCGAAAATCTTCGAGCCGGACTACGCGATTTAACGATCACGGCTGCCGGCCGTGTCACCGAAGCATAGCCCATTTCGCCACTTACGCTTTATATTTACTAAATTGGTAAACATGATAAATTTGATCTAGACGCCCTCGCCCGCGTCCGATATTCTTTCTACACGATCAAAGTCATCAACTTGGTTGTGTAGGAGAGCGGTGCCATGACGGGTTCACTTCTCGAACGCTACTTCCTCCTCGTCGCCGGGCGGCTGCCGGCGGCCGAACTCGGGGTCCTGGCCACCCCGGCGGACCTCGCCGACCTGGGCCGGCTTTGTTGACGCCGAACTGACCGCCGCCCCCGCCCCGAACCCCGCCGCCGAGGAACACCGCCGATGGTTCGCCGAGCCGCCCGCCTGTCCGCCGTAGCCCTGGCCGCCGCCCTGGCCGGGTGCGGCCCGGCCGACCCGAAGCTGTCCCCGGTCACCGGCAAGGTGTTCGTCGGCGACGCCCCGGCCGAGTACGCCACGGTGGTGTTCCACCCGGTCGGGCCGGCCGCCCCGGACGCGGTCAAGCCGCGGGCGACGGTCGGGGCCGACGGGTCGTACACCCTCTCCACCCACGCCGCCGGGGACGGCGCCCCGCCCGGCCAGTACCGGGTGACGGTCGAGTGGTGGCTGAGCGGGATGAAGAAGGCGACCGACCCGGACACCCCGCCGAAGAACCGGCTGCCGGCCAAGTACGCCGACCCGGCCGCCTCCGGGCTGACCGCGACCGTCGGCGACGGCCCGACCGAGGTCCCCGCCTTCACCCTGAATCTGAAGAAGTAGCCCGAACCGGATTCCCGACCCCGCGCCCCGAGGTGCCCCGTGCCCCAGTTCCGCCACGCCCGCCGCCGGGCGTTCACCCTGATCGAGCTGTTGGTGGTGATCGCCATCATCGCGATCCTGATCGGGCTGCTGCTGCCCGCGGTCCAGAAGGTCCGGGAGGCCGCCGCCCGGATGAGCTGCACCAACAACCTCAAGCAGATCGGCCTGGCCCTGCACAACTACCACGACCCGAACCGCGGGCTGCCGTCGAACGTCCGGCCGTCGGAGGTCAGCACGGTCCGGGTCCGGTGGCTGACCTACGCCCTGCCGTACCTGGAGCAGGAGCCGCTGTACCGGTCGATCGACCAGACCAAGAACTGGTCGCACCCGGACAACGTCCCGTTCACCTCGACCAAGCTGAAGGTGGTCGAGTGCCCGTCGGCCCCGAACGGCCCGATCGTGGACGGGGCCCCGGAGGGCGGCTGGGCCCCGATCGTGGCCAACGGGGACTACGTGGCGGTCTACGGGATCGACCCGCGGACGATCGCCGCCGGGCTGGTGACGTACACCGGCGGGGCCCCGCTGGAGGCCGGGGCGGTGTCGAAGGTGACCAAGCTGAACTTCAACAGCTTCACCGACGGGCTGTCGAACACCATCCAGGTGACCGAGTCGGCCGGCCGGCCGAACATCCACCGCAACGGCCGGCTGGCCGTCACCGCCACCCCGACGAGCCGGGTGAACGGCGGCGGGTGGTGCCGGCCGGCCAGCGAGATCCGGCTGGTCGGGTCGACCTCCGACGGGACCATCTTCCCGGGGCCGTGCGCGATCAACTGCACCAACGGGGAGGACATCGGGTCGGCCTACCCGCACCCGGGGTACGGGGTGGACGGGTCGGGGCAGGTGTACAGCTTCCACACCGGCGGGGCGAACGCCCTGTTCGTGGACGGGTCGGTCCGGTTCGTCCGGCAGAACATCAACATCCAGACGTTCGCCGCCCTGGTCACCCGGAGCGGGAACGAGGTCAGCGTCGGGGACTTCTGACGACCGGGCACAGGCAGGAATGCCTGTGCCACCAGGCACCGATCTTGGTGGCACAGGCCTCCCGGCCTGTGCGGTTTTTTCCGCCCTTTCCCCCGGCCGGCGGCGCCGTACCCTAATCCGTCTCGGCACACCGGGGCTACGGCGAGGAGCGAACGATGGCACAGCGCATGTCCACCGCCCGGCGGATGGACCGGATGCGGGACAACCAGGCGATCAGCCGGACGGTCAACGGCCACCTGAAGCGGAAGGAGCGGGCCAACCGGGACGCCCGGATGCTCGGCCTGATCCGGGCCGGCAAGTTCCCGTACACCCCGGCCGTCCAGAGCTGGCTGGCGGTGCAGCTCGACAAGCGGTTCGTCCTGGTCACCGAGGACGACGTGCGGAAGCTGGTGGCCGAGAAGACGAAGGCGTAAGCCGTCAAAAAGCACCAGGGGCGCAAGCCCCTGGTTCATTTACACATCCGCCGCCACCCCGCCGTGGGCGTCGCACCGGTTGAACACCCGCGGGAAGACCGGGACCCGGCCCCACACCCGGTGCCACCCCCAGGCCCGGGCGACCGCCGGCCGGTCGCAGAAGCTGCACCGGACGGCCGTCCCGTCCGGCAGCATCAGGGCCGTCTCCCGCCGGTGCTCGTCGTGGGCGGCGATCTCGTCCCGGGTCACGCCCCGCCGGTCCAGCTCGCCCTCCATCAGGTCGAGGGCCGCCGGCTCCATCCCCTCCCGGTAGACCGTCACCCGGTCGAGCAGCTCCTCGGTGCCGGCCCGGCGGACGTAGGCCGCCACCTTCCGGATGTCGAACCGCATCACCACCCCCGCGATCATCCCCGCCGGGGCGGGCGCCCCGGAGCGACCGGAGGGTTGTCCAGCTCCGGTCGCTCCCGCTCCCGGCTCGCCAGCACCCCGGCTCGCCAGACCCCGACTTCCGTCCGGTAGCACTTCCCCTCGTGGCACCACACCCGAGGAACTTAGGCCCCCGCCCGGGCGTCTAACGGGTCGCCCGATTCCCGCGGCCGGCCCGTAGACCCGGCCCGGTCGTCTGATTTAAACTACACTCTCCGGGGCCGCCCCACCACCCGCCCCGCCCCGTCCCTCTACCACCCGGGGGTTGACCGGATGACCCGCCGCACCGCCCCGGCCGCCGCCGCGGTCGCCCTGCTGGCCCTCGCCCCGGCCGCCGTCGGCCAGGACGCCCGCCCGGCCGCCTCGCCCCAGGCCGAGCAGATCAACGAGCTGATCCGCAAGGGGTACGCCGACGCCGGGGTCAAGAAGCCGGCCGCCCGGGCCACCGACCACGAGTTCCTCCGCCGGGCGTTCGTCGACCTCATCGGCCGCATCCCGACCGTCGAGGAGGTCATCGACTTCGAGCGGGACACCGCGTCCGACAAGCGGGTCAAGCTGGTCCGCCGGCTCCTGTACGACGACTCGTACACCCCGAAGACCCGGGCCGGCCAGCCGGTCCTGGCCGGCAAGAAGGACCCGCTGAAGGTCGACTACGCCGCCCACTGGGCCGACCACTGGGCCGACCTGTGGACCGTGTGGCTGATGACCCGGACCGGCCACCCGGACTACCGGGACCAGATGCGGGTCTGGCTGGCCTACCAGCTCAGCAAGGGGACCTCCCACAAGGAGATGGTGGTCAAGCTGCTGACCGCCGGCGGGACGGTCGGCGGGGCCAAGGCCGGGGACGGGTGGCCGTACAAGGACGACTACGCGGCCAACTTCCTGGTCCACCACCTCGGGGAGCCGGTCCCGGCCGGCGAGCGGGCGGCCAACGGCGGGTTCGACGCCGTCCCCGTCACCTCCCGGGTGACCAAGCTGTTCCTCGGCCTCCAGACCCAGTGCACCCAGTGCCACGACCACCCGCTGGACAAGCAGTGGCTCCAGCCCGACTTCTGGGGGGTCAACGCCTTCTTCCGGCAGACCACCCGCAGCGGCACCCCGACCCCGGCCCCGCTCCGCGACAACGGGAAGATGGCCAACGCGGCGGCCATCACCCTGGCCGACAACCCGTCCCTCAACCCGTCCCTGATGGTCCCCTACGAGCGGCGGGACGGCCGGGTCCAGTCGTCGTTCCCGGTCATGCTCAAGGACTACGGCCAGGCCGAGCGGGGCGAGAAGTCCACGAAGGTGCTGGCCGCCGCCCCGAAGGGGAAGACCCGCCGGCAGCAGTTGGCCGAGTGGGTGGTCGAGCACGACAACTTCGGCCGGGCCTACGTCAACCGGGCCTGGGCCCACCTGTTCGGCCGGGGGCTGAACCGGGACGCGGCGGCCGACGACTTCAGCGGGAACAACCCGATCGTCCACCCGGAGCTGCTCGACTACCTGGCCGCCGAGTGGGCCAAGCCGGAGTACAACTACGACCCCCGGCGGCTGCTGGAGTGGGTCTGCACCAGCGACGTGTACGGGCTCAGCCACGTCGCGGCGAAGGAGTCCGCCGACCCGAAGTTCGACCCGTACTTCGCCCGGATGCCGCTCAAGGCGATGTCCCCGGAGGTCCTGTTCGAGTCCCTGATGACCGCCACCCGGGCCGAGGCCCGGGGCCGGGCCGCCCGGGCCGACCTGCGGGACCAGTGGATGCGGAAGCTGGTCCGGAACTTCGGGGACGACGAGGGGAACGAGCTGAACTTCAACGGCACCGTGGTGCAGGCCCTCTTGATGATGAACGGGGCCGAGCTGAACGGGGAGATCGGGGTCGGCCGGGGGGCGTCCACCTCGAACGCGGTGTACGACGTGATGAAGCGGGTCGGGGCCAGCCCGAACAAGATGTACGACGAGCTGTTCCTGATGACCCTGAGCCGGCACCCGACCCAGGAGGAGATGAACAAGCTGGAGCGGGTGCGGGCCGGGAAGGCCGAGGTGGTGGTCGGGGTGCCGGCGGCCAAGGGGCCGGGCGGGCGGGCGGTCCCGAAGGCCCCGGCGATGGTCGCCCCGGGGGCCCTGCCCGGCGATCCGGCCTTCTACCAGGACGTGCTCTGGGCCCTGCTCAACACCAACGAGTTCATCCTGAACCACTAGTCGCTACCGGACGGGAGCCGGGTCTGGCGGGCCGGGGTCTGGCGAGCCGGG
>JAIEQN010000160.1 GCA_019747685.1 Gemmataceae bacterium | reverse complement strand
CGGCCCGCCGGCGGCCGGGAACCCGGCACCCGGGGCGACCCGCAAGCCCGCCCGCACGTTCAACGGCCGGGCGGCCGTCGTCGGGGCGGCCGTCTTCGGCCTCTCCTACGGGGTGTTCTCCTCGGTCGTCCAGTACGGCATCGGCCCGTCCTCGGAGCTGCACCGCCTCGTCCCGGCGTCGCAGGAAGAGAAGCCGGGGAACGGGTCCGAGTTCCTCGCCGCGGTCACGCTCTACGCCCTCGTCGGGATGCCGCTCGGCTGGTACCGGGCGAGTTCGGCGGTGAACGGCCTGCGGTTCCCGAACCCCGTCCTCGCGGTCCGCCTCGCCTGGGACGCGGTGGCGGTGTTCCTCACCTACCCGGAGCCGGCCCACCCGCTCGCCCACCGGCTTTACACCCGCTGGCTCCGGCCGCAGTCGGTCCGGCTCGCCGGGACGTGCGTGGTGCTCCTGACCGCCGCGACCGGGTTCGTAGCAACCCCGGACGAGAAGCCGGCCACGCCGGAGAAGAAGGCCGAGGCGGCGGCCCGCCCGGCCGCCCCGCCGCCGGCCGCACCGCGGTACGTCCCCCAGGGCGACCGGGACGCGGCCCGGATCGAGCGCGGAAGCCGCGACGACATCGCGAACGCCTTGTTCGACGCCCCGCCGGGTCCGTTTAACCCCCCACCGCCGGTTTGGCTGCCGTCGCCTGTGCCGCCCCAGGTAATGACGCCGGACGCCCCGGCCCGTCGGTGACGGCGTCGCCAGGTTCGTCGTGGCCGCCACGGCGACCGCGTTCGCGGGGCCGCTGTTCCTCTACCTCATGGTCTGGCTCGTCGGCCTGTCGGCGCTCCCGGCCTACTACGGGCACTTCGAGGAGCCCGCACCGCCCTCGAAGCCCCGCTGAACCACCAAGACCCCCGCGGCCGGCCTCATGTGCCGCCCGGCCCGCGGGTTCCCCGACCGCGGCACCCTCATTCCGAGACCCCACCCAGGAGACCTTGCCATGACGCTCCCCCCGACGACCCGCCTGGCCCACCCGCCGCACGTCCGGGCGACGCTCGACCGGCTCGCCCCCGACCGCCCGCCGACCGCCTGGGACGCCAAGGTCGAGCGGCTCCTGAACGGCCTCCGCCAGCCCCACCTGTACGTCGGAAGGTCGCTCCTCGACGGTTCCCCGTGGCTCCTCGATCGGGCGCTCCTTCGCACGCATGCCCATGTGATGGGCGGCACCGGGAGCGGGAAGACGGCCCTGTGTCTCGCCCCGCTGGCGTTCCAGCTCACCGCCCACGCCGACTCGTCGGTCGTCTACATCGACATGAAGGGGGATAACGCCCTCTTCTGGGGGGCGTTCGCCGAGGCCGAGCGGGCCGGCCTGCCGTTCCGCTGGTTCACCCTCCAGCCGGGGGCGGCGAGCTTCGCCTTCAACCCGTTCGCCCAGGCGGCGAACCAGGCCCGGGGGGTGACCGCCCGCGCCCAGAGCCTGCTCACCGCCCTCGGCCTCTACTACGGCGACGCCTACGGGAAGTCGTTCTTCCAGTCCGTCACCCTCGACACCCTGACCGCCTTCCTCGGCAAGTTCCGGGACGTCCGGTCGTTCGCCGACCTCGCCCGGTACGCCGAGCAGCTGGGGAGCTACGCGGCGACGAACACCGACCAGGAGAACTCCCAGCACCTGCGGATGCTCCTCCGCCAGCTCGCCTCGGTCGCCCCGCTGAACGCGACGGCGGAGGCCCGCCCGGCCCTCCCGCCGGAGGTCCTCCGGGACGCCATCGACATGACCGACGTGCTGACCCGGAAGCAGGTCGTCTACTTCAGCCTGCCGTCGCTGGAGGAGGAGCTGACCGAGAAGTCGGTCGGCAAGCTCGCCCTCTACGCCCTCGTCCACGCGGCGAAGGTCGTCTCCCGCACCCGCCCGTGCGTCCCGGTCTACGTGTTCGTCGACGAGTTCCAGCAGGTGTGCGCGGAGAACGTCAAAATCCTCCTGGAGATGGCCCGGTCGATGGGCGTCTACCTGGTGCTCAGCCACCAGGACATCTCCCAGCTCCGGACCGTCGATTACGACATCACGAGCACCGTGGAGAGCTGCACCACGGCGAAGATTTACATGGAAGCGAGTTCGCTCGTCGCCATGAAGCAGATGGAGGAGTACAGCGGGGAGACCCGGGAGCACACCCTCTCCTGGGCGCAAGCCGTCCACCCGATGCTCGACCCGAACGCCGACGACGCCTTCGCCCTCGGCCGGGCCTACCCGCGGCACGACTTCGAGCCGCCGACGGCAACGGTCGGTGAGGCCGTCCGCCCGACCCTCAGCCGCAACGAGATCCTCGCGGTGAGTGCCCACCCGCTCCGCGGGTTCGGCCGCTCCCGGTCGGACAGCGGGCTCACCCAGTACGCCGGCCAGTGGGCCAAGGTCGAGTGCGAGTTCCCGACGACGCCGGAAGAGTACAAGCTCCGGTCGGAAACCCCGTGGCCGACCGCGCACCCGTCGTGCGTGACCGTCGGGGGCGGGCCGGGCGACGAGGGGGACGCCGACCCGGCGCTCCCGAACAACCCGCTCCCGGTCCCTCCGCCGCCGAAGGCGGTGGACCGGGCCATCGCCGACCGGCTGCGGGACGCCATCCGCGGCCAGCCCGCCGCCCACCCGCCCGGGGGCTGAGCGATGCCCCTCGCGAGCGAGGTGACGACCTGGCAGGAGCCGGCCCCCGACCCGCACGACGGCGACGGGCCGGCGGTCCGGTTCCGGACGCGGGTCCGGACGAACGCGACCGAAGACCGCTTCAAGCGGCGGCTGGAAGCGCTGGGCCTACTGGCGATGGCCGAGGCCATCGACCACTACGACACCAACTGGCACTGGACCGGGTGCGGACAAGGGTATGCGATCCTCTGGCGCGACACGACGACGCTCGCCGGCCTCCTCCCTCTGGCCCGGCTCTGAGCCGGCCGGGGCGGGGGAGTCCCCGGCCGACCCGTTCGCCGGGTGCGTGACGCGGAGCCTGGACGCGCTCGCCCGCCGGAACCTCCGGTTCGGCACGGTCTACGCCGACCCACCGTGGGCCTACCAGAACACCGCCGCCCGGGGGGCGGCCGAAGACCACTACCGGACGATGACGCTCGACGACATCTGCGGCCTCCCGGTCGGGCCGCTGCTGGCCCCGAAGGCGCACCTACACCTGTGGGCGACGACCGCCTTCCTCGAAGACGCCTTTCGCGTCGTCCGGGCCTGGGGGTTCACCTACAAGAGCTGCTTCGTCTGGGCGAAGCCGCTGCTCGGCTGCGGCAACTACTGGCGGCTCGCCCACGAGTTCCTGCTCCTCGGCGTCCGCGGCCGGGCCCCGTTCCGGGATCGGACCGAGCGGAGCTGGCGGGAACTCCCCCGCGGCCGGCACAGCGGGAAGCCGGAGCGGCTCCGCGGGGTCATCGAGCGGGTCAGCCCCGGCCCGTACCTGGAACTCTTCGGCCGGAGGCCGGCGGACGGCTGGGTGGTGTTCGGGGACGCCGTCGAGCGCGGCCTGTTCGACCTCGACGTCCCCGACCTGGACGCCGGGTCGGACGACGCACCATCCGCCCGGCCGCCCGGCGGCGGGAGTGGGGGACCGCCATGAGGCCCGCGACCGACGAACTCGTCGCCCGGCTGGAGCGGATCGAGTCACTGCTCACCGCCCTCGTCGGGCAGCGGGCGGCGAAGGAGTGGTACACGACCGCCGAGGTGGCCGCGGCCGTCGGCCGGGCCGAGTTCACCGTCCGGGAGTGGTGCCGCCTCGGGCGGGTCCTGGCCCGGAAGAAGCCGAGCGGCCGCGGGCCGGCGGGCGAGTGGCTCGTCGGCCACGAGGAACTCACCCGCGTCTGGAACGAAGGGCTCCGCCCGTCCACGCGGGCGGCCGGCCCGGAGGAGTAGCGACGTCACGGAAGTCAGGAAAAACCTGCCCCCCGTGCGAGAGCGTCCGGCCGCCCCGGCTTTGCACCGGTGCGGTCGTCAGCGAGGCGACCCTGAACTTTTTCCGACCCCCTGCATCCCAAAGAAAGGGAACGACCATGTCCGCACCCGCCTCCGGCCTCCGCGTCGGTGTCTACCTCGACGGCGAGAACGTTAGCCACCGCGGCGGCCGAAACATGCGGTTCGGCCGGCTCTGCGAGTTCGCCCGCCGGGGCGGGGCCGAAACCATCCGGCTCAATGCCTACGTCGCCTTCGACCACGAGCGGGCGCGGCACGACCGGGCGTACCGGGACGGCAAGCGAGGCTACCACAACGCCCTCCGGGAGTTCGGGTTCAAGGTGATCGAGAAGCCGGTCAAGTGGTACGAGGGGGAGGACGGCGAGCGGGTGTCGAAGGCGAACGCCGACCTCGACCTGGCGGTGGACCTGCTCACCCAGTGCGGGCGGCTCGACCGGGTGCTGCTGGTGAGCGGGGACGGGGACTTTGCCAGGGTGGTGAACGCTGCCCAGGGCCGCGGCTGCCGGGTCGAGGTGGTGGCCTTCGACGCCGTCTCCGCCGACCTCCGGCACGAGTGCGACCAGTTCGTCTCCGGCTACCTCGTCCCCGGCCTCTTGCCCGGGCGGGGCGGCCCGGCCTGGGGCGAGCCCGGCTCCCGGGTCCGCGGCACCTGCTGCACCTTCACCGACAAGGACTACGGGTTCCTCCGCTACTTCGCCGGCCCGGAGGCCGGGAACCTGGAGCCGGCGGAGGCGTTCTTCCACCGCAAGGACGGACCGCCCGACTTCGACTACGGCATCCTGCCGAGCCGCGACGTCGTGTTCGAGTTCACCCTCGGCGAGGACCGGGGCGAGAAGCTCGCCGCCCGGGACGTCCAGGTCGTCGCGGACTACGCGGGCCGCGGCCCGTGCCGGAAGAAGGGGTCGCCGGCCGAGGCGTGCCCGACCGGGCGGGACCCGATCCGCATCGCCGCGACCCACTGAGGAGGCCGACCAATGGCACTCATCACGATCAAGGAGGCCGCCCGGCGGCTGGCCGGGTCCCGCGGCCTCGTCTACGCCCTCGTCCGGGCCGGGAAGATCCGCCACGAGCGGCACGGCACCGGACGGGGGACGATCCGCATCGAGGAGGACGCCCTGGACGACCACAGGCGGGCGTCCTGTCGGCCGGAACAACCGGAGAGTGAGGTGACCCCGCGTCCCAGCTCATGACGAAGGCGGAGGTCTGCGAGTTGCTGCGGTGCTCGACCCGGACCCTGGACCGCTGGCGGTCGATGTGGAAGGCCCGGAAGATGAACCCTCTCGGCGAAGTCAAGATTCGCAAGCAGGCCCGCTTCCAGCGGGCGGCCGTCGAGAAGCTGTTCACCACGCCGAGGCTGTGGCTCCAGGAGGCGTGACCCGACGGCCGGCCACGCCCGCCTCCTCACCTCAGCCCCAGCCCCTCCATCGCCTTGACCGCCGATTCGAGGTCGAGGAACGACTCGTCGTCGTAGGTCGCCATCGTCAGCCGGATGTCCGAGTGGCGCATGAACAACTGCCGGATGCGGGCCGGGACGGCCGCCTGGCCGAGCATGACGTTCGCCGTCATCCGCAGGCTGTGGAAGTCGGCATCCCCCTGCGACGTCCGGTAGGGGATGCCGGCCCGCTTCAGGTCGGCCTGCATGATCCGGACCGACGCCTGCGGGACGTGGAAAAGCGGGTCGTCCGGTCCCTTCTTCGCGTCCCTGATCCACTCCGCCAGCTCGACCGCGAACGCCGGCACGAGCAGCAGCCGGGCCTACTGGCCGTTCTTGGTCACCTTCCCGGGGATTTCCAGCCGCGGAAACGGCTTGCGGGCCAGCTCCAGGTGGCACGGCCGTAGCGCCGCGATCTCCCCCAGCCGCAGCCCGGTGTACACCGCCGTCTTGTACACCAGCGCCCGCTCCCGGCCGCGGAGAATCATCTTCTGCCGCACGGGCGGGCGGACGTCCCCGCCGTACCGCTCGATGAACGCCGCGAGCGGACGCTCCCGGGTGGCGTCGAGCAGCTTCTGGATCAGCGCCACCGCCAAGGCACGCCGCTCCTTCGTCTTTTTGCCGCCGGTCGGCACGTCGATCCGGGCCAGCGGGTCCGCCCCGATGCGGTCCTTCTTGAGCAGCCACGTCACCCAGACCGATATCGCGGACAGGTGCTTCCGCTTGTTCCCGGCCGACCCCGCGACGGCCGAGAGATAACGGTCCACCGCCGCGGCCGTCAGATCGGACAGCGGGCGGAGGGCCGCGGCGAACGCCCGCAGGATGGCCTCCTTCCGGTCCTTGTCCCTCTCCGACTTGCCCTTCGCCCGCATCACCGGGAGGAACTCCTCCAAGTGTTCCAGGGCCGGGCGTTCCAGGTGTTCCCTCCGCGGGTCAGTCATCCCGGCCTCGCCGCGTTCCAGGGCGGTGTTCATACGGGCCAGTTCCCGCAGGGAGGCGGCCTTGTCGGTGAACAGCCGCACCTTGATCTGCTTCGCCCCGTCCCGGCGGTAGGCGTACCAGTGGCGGGACTCCTCGCTGACCTTCTCGGCCCCGGGCGTGCCCGGGCGGACCTGCTTCTTCCCGAGCAGGTAGCGGGTGCGGGAGATTTTCAGCAGCGTGAACAGGGACATGGGTCACTCCTCGGCGGGGCGTGACCCATTCTTCGGTGTAGCTGTAGGTGTAGCAACCGGTGTAGCAAACCCGGTCTCGGAGGGGCGTGGCGTGGCTCGCCGTGTCTCGAAATGGCGCGGGAAATTCGGGGGCGGGAAAACGAAAAACCCCTGGTTTCCCAGGGGTTCTCGCGTCGTTCGACTTCGTTTCAGCGGAGAGGGCGGGATTCGAACCCGCGGTGGGGTTTTACCCCCACGCCGCTTTAGCAAAGCGGTGCTTTCGACCACTCAGCCACCTCTCCAGATTGGCAAGCTACTTGCCGTTACTGCACTTGTGCCCCGCGGTCCCGTCGCCCCCGCCGCACCTTCCCGTCGCATGTAACTCCGCATGCAACGGGCCCAAACATTCCAACATTTTGAGCCTACCGCGCCCGCGGAGGGACGGCAAGGTTCCGGACACGCGGGCGGGACGACGGGTTCGGTCCGTCGCCGTGGCGGGCGGTGCGAGCCGCCGGGCCGGGGTGCGGCAAGTCAAGGTCATGACCTGGGGCCCGCGCGAGGAACCGTCACGCGGGCTCAGCCGTGCAGACCGGGAATGGGGTCGTACGAGGCCATCCGGAGGAGCTCGCGGCCGGCGCCGCGGGCCAGCCGGAGCTGCCCCACGTCGAACAGGGTGTGCATGACCGTCCCGATCAGGTTCGGGATGCGGACCGGGTCGGTCGCCGGCTCGCCGCCGTTGGCGGCCGACCGGCCGACCACCGCCCCGCCCGGCAGGCCGCCGCCGGCGAGGAGGAGCGGGCCGAGGTCGCCCCAGTGGTCGCGGCCGCCGTTCTTGTTGAGCCGCGGCGTCCGGCCCATCTCCCCGCACACCACGAGCAAGACCCGGTCCTCCAGCCCGCGGTCGCGGAGGTCGTCGAGGAAGGTGCTCACCGCGTGATCGAGCGGCGGGGCCATGTACCCCATGCCCTCGGTCATGGTGGCGTTGTTCACGTCGGCGTGCATGTCCCAGACGAAGTTCGTCGTCACGGTCACGAACCCGGCCCCCCGCTCGACCAGCCGGCGCGCCAGGAGCAGTAGCTTGCCGAGCGTCCGGGCGTTGTCGGCGTAGTGCTTGTGGTTGTTCCACTTCTTGTCGATCTTGCTCACGTCTGAGCGGCGTGCCGTGTCGTACCGGTCGACCGTCCGCGGGTCTTCTTTCGCGAGGTCGAACGCCTCGCCGGCCCGGCCGAGGAGGATCGTGAACGCCTTCCGGCGCGACACCTCCATCGTCTCGGCATCGGCCTCGAACCCGCGGCGGAGTCGGTCGAATCGCGAGAGGAGGGCCCGTCGGTCGTCGAGCCGGTCGAGTGGCAGGTTGAGCCGCATGTCCTTCTTGAGCTGGCCGTCGCCGTCGGGCTGGAACGGGGCGGCCGCGGCCCCGAACGGGCCGCCCGACGCGAACTTGCCGAACCCGCCCTGCTCGGGGCCGGCCTGCGGGTCGACGGCCCGCGGGAACAGCACGCAGTTCGTCGGCATCCCGAGCGGCGTCGCGCCGCCGGCCGCGGCGGCGTAGGCGGACCCGAGGTTCGCCCCGAACCCGTCCTTGCAGACGACCGG
>JAIEQN010000575.1 GCA_019747685.1 Gemmataceae bacterium | reverse complement strand
GGCCGCCTGGTGCGGCGGGCCGACCGGGTGATCGCGGCGACCCGGGCCGAGGGCGACCGGCTGCACCGGCTCGGGGTGCCGGGCGACCGGCTGACGCTCATCCCGCCGGGCGTCCCGTCCGCCCCGCCGCCCCCCGATCGGGCCGCCTTCCTGCGGGAACTCGGGCTGCCGCCGGACGCCCGGCTGGTCATGACCGCCGGCCGGCTCGACGGCGGGCTCAAGCCGGCCGTCTGGGCGTTCGACATGCTCCGGTACGACTTCCGCAACCTCTACCTGTTGGCGTTCGGCGACGGGCCGGACCGGGCCGGGCTGGAGCGGTTCGGCCGGGCGCTGGCGGCCGACGACCTGCGGGTCCGGTTCCCGGGGCCGCGGGCCGACCTGCCGGCCGTGGTCGGATTGGCCGATGTGGTCTGGGTGTTGCAGGACAAGGGCGGGCTGGGCCTGGCCCTGGAGGCGATGGCCGCCGGCCGGCCGGTGGTCGGGTGGGACACGCCGGACTTGGCCGAGGTGGTCGAGGATGGCGTCACCGGGCTGCTGGCCGACCGGCGGGAGAAGGCCCAGGTGTCGGCCCGGACGCACAACCTGTTGTCCGACCCGGGGGCGGCCGCGGCGCTGGGCGGGGCCGGCCGGGGGCGGGCGGCGGACCACTTCGGGGCCGGCCGGATGGCCGAGCAGTACGCCCGGGTATATGCCGAACTGGCCCGGTAGCACCGTGCATCCGCCGTACCTGACCGTCCGCGGCAGCCGGGCTGAACACCAAACACGAAACACTGAACACTATGCGGGGCGTCCTGACGGTCATCCTGGCGGGCGGGCGGGGCACCCGGCTGGAGCCCCTGACCCGGGACCGGGCCAAGCCGGCCGTCCCGTTCGGCGGGCTGTACCGGATCATCGACTTCACCCTGTCCAACTGCCTCAACAGCGGCCTCCGCAAGATCCTCGTCCTGACCCAGTTCAAGTCCCGCAGCCTGGACCGGCACATCCGGGCCGGGTGGAACTTCCTCAGCCCGGAGCTGGGCGAGGGGGTAGAGGTCCTGCCGCCCCAGCAGCGGATCGACGAGACCTGGTACAAGGGGACGGCCGACGCCCTGTACCAGAACATCTACTCGCTGGAACGGGAGGACGCCGAGCACGTCCTGGTCCTGGCCGGGGACCACATCTACAAGATGGACTACGGGGCGATGATCCGGGCCCACCGGGAGGCGGCGGCCGACGTGACCATCGGGTGCATCCCGGTCCCCCTGGCCGAGGTCCGGCACTTCGGGGTGATGCAGGCCACCGACGACGACCGGGTCCACACCTTCCTGGAGAAGCCGAAGGCGGCCGACCCGATGCCCGGCGACCCGCACCACGCCCTCGGGTCGATGGGCATCTACGTGTTCAACACCCGGCTGTTGTTCGAGCTCTTGTGCGAGGACGCGGCCCAACCGGACAGCGACCACGACTTCGGCCGGAACGTCCTGCCGCGGATGATCGGGGCCGGGCAGCGGGTGTACGCCTACCGGTTCCGGGACGAGAACCGCAAGGCCGTCCCGTACTGGCGGGACGTGGGGACGCTCGACGCCTACTACCAGGCGAACATGGACCTGATCGCCGTCGACCCGGTGCTTAACCTGTACGACGCGGCCTGGCCGATCCGGACGTTCCACCCGCAGGTGCCGCCGCCGAAGTTCGTGTTCACCGCCGACGGGCCGGCCGGCCACGCCCGCCGGGGCGAGGCCCACGACAGCCTGGTGTCGCCCGGGTGCATCGTCTCCGGCGGGCAGGTCCGGCGGAGCATCCTGGCCCCCCGGGTGCGGGTCAACAGCTTCGCGGTGGTCGAGGACTCGATCCTGTTCGACGGGGCCGAGGTCGGCCGGTACTGCCGGGTCAAGAACGCCATCCTCGACAAGGACGTGAAGCTCCCGCCGTACACCGTCCTGGGGTACGACCCGGAGTTCGACCGCAAGCGGGGGTTCACCGTCACCGAGAACGGCGTGGTGGTGGTCCCGAAGTCCGAGCCGCCGGAAACGTTCCTGGCCCCCAACCCGCTCCCCCACTGACCCCGGAGGTAGACGATGGCCCGCGTCCTGTTGGCCGCCCCGGCCCTGCTGGCGGCCGCCCTCCTCGCCCCGGCCGACGACCCGAAGGCCGAGAAGGTGAAGTTCGAGGCGTACACCGACCACTTCGAGAAGAACAACGCCGGCCTCAAGGGGGACGAGTCGTTCCTGCTCGTCAACACCCGGGAGGGGTTCGACAAGGTGTTCGGGGTCGGGGTGGTGGCGGGCGGGAAGCAGAAGTTCGTGCCCAAGGACGCCTTCGACACGAAGGTGGCGGCGGCCGTCATCCACCGGGGCGATGCCCCGTGGACGTACAAGGTCGAGGGGGTGACGGCCGACGGCGGGACGGTCACGGTCCGGTACTCGGCCAAGAAGGGCGAGGCGAGTACGGCCAAGTTCGCCAGCCCGCTGATCGTCACCGTCCCGAAGGCCGGGGTGAAGAAGGTGGTGTTCGTCGAGAACGGCAAGGAGGTCGGCACCGCGGAGCTGAAGTAGAGGAAGACTGGCCCGCTGATGACGCAGAGTTCACCGCAGATGAAATCCGATCGAACAATTTTGGTTCTGATCCGGTTTCGTCTGCGCCGGAGTCTGCGTCATCAGCGGGCCAGTCTTTCCCAAATTAACAGCATCGTGATCGTCTTGGCGTCCTTGATCTCGCCGCTCAGGCACATCCGGACCCCCTCATCGAGCCGGACCGTGACCGGCTCCAGCTCCTCGTCGGCCTCGGGCCGGGCCGTCCCCGGGGTCAGGTCCTCGGCGACGAACAGGTAGAGCTTCTCGTCCATCACCCCGGGCGAGGCGAACAGGTGGCCGAGGCTCCGCCACCGGGCCGCGGTGTAGCCGGTCTCCTCCAGCAGCTCCCGCCGGGCGCAGTCCTCCAGCGGCTCGCCCGGCTCGCGGGTCCCGGCCGGGACCTCCCACAGCGTCTCACCGACCACCCACCGGTGGTTGCGGAGCAGAACAACGTGGGCCCGGTCGAGGACCGGCAGGATGACCACCGCCCCGGGGTGCTGGATGCAGTCCCGGCGGATGACCTGCCCGTCCGGGGCGGTGAACGTGTCCACCGCCACCTTCACCTTCCGCCCGGTGTAGACGACCTCGCGGGCCATCGAGGACCTCCGCACAGGCGGGAATGCCTGTGCCACCTAGCTATATACCTGGTGGCACAGGCATTCCCGCCTGTTCAGGCTGACGAGGCCGAATTGCGGCCCCCGCCGGCCACGGATACCATAGGGACTGTCCGCCGGCCGGCGGGTCCCGGGCGGGGTGCCTCCGATGCGCGATCCGATGACCTGGTCGGTCCCGGTGTTCCGGGCGTTCGGCATCCCGGTCCGGGTCCACCTGTTCTTCTTCATCGTCACCCTCGGGCTGTTCCTCCGGGTCGTCCTCCAGAAGGGGAATCCGGTCTGGTGGGGCGATGTCTTCCTGTTCACCATCGTTCTGCTGTTCGTCGTCATCCTCCTGCACGAGTTCGGCCACCAGTTCGGGGCGCGGTGGGTGGACGGGGAGGCCAAGGAAATCCTGATCTGGCCGCTCGGCGGGCTGGCGTTCAACGACATCCCGCACGGGTGGCGGCCGCTGTTCATCACGGTCGCGGCCGGCCCGGCGGTGAACGTGCTGATCTGCGTGGCGTGTGCCGCCGGGCTGGTCGCCGGCGGATACCTGCCGAACGCCAACCCCCTGTCCGACCCGTACTTGAGCCGGATGTACGGCCTCAAGGAGGGCCGGGACGTGACCGGCGAGTACGGGCTGCGGCTGTACCGGCCGGGGACGGCCGAGCCGGTCCGGACGTCGCGGGACGACTACGCCGACTGGCTGCGGGGGGTCGGCCGGTCGGACGCAATTGCCGAGGTGTTCCCGCCGGCCGAGAACGCCGAGGTGGCCCGGCAGGCGGCCCAGAAGGAGGCGGCCGCCGGGGGGGCCGAGCGGGGGCTGGCCCCGGGCTGGGCGGTCTGGCTCAACCGCACCTTCTGGCTGTCCTGGGTGCTGTTCCTGTTCAACCTGCTGCCGGCCTACCCGCTGGACGGCGGGCAGCTCCTTCAAGCCCTGGTCTGGGCCCGGACCGACTACCGGCGGGGGGTGACGGTCGCCTGCTACAGCGGGTTCGCGGTGGCGGTGCTGTTCCTGGTGGTGTCGATCGCGTTCAACGAGGCCCTGTTCATGGGGCTGGCCATCTTCATGCTGATCCAGTCGACCACCCGGCTGTTCACCCTGGAGGCCGAGGACGGGCCGTTCGGGTACGACTTCTCCCAGGGGTACACGAGCCTGGAGAAGGACGACGAGCCGGCCCCCCGGCCGAGGCGGCCCGGGCCGATCGGCCGGTGGCTCCAGGCCCGCCGGGAGCGGAAGCGGGCCCGCGAGGTGGAGCAGCGGCAGCGGGACGAGGACCGCAAGGAGTACCTGCTGGAGAAGATCGCCGCATCCGGAATGGGGTCGCTGACCGACGAGGAGCGGCGGTTCCTCCAGCAGTTCAGCAGCCGGTACAAGAACCGGTCGTAGGGCAGCACAGGCCGGGAGGCCTGTGCCACCGGACGTTGTTCTTGGTGGCACAGGCCTCCCGGCCTGTGCGGGGGAATACAGTTGGCCGACCTGATCGAGCCCCGGACCCTGAAGGGCTTCCGCGACTACCCGCCGGCCCTGATGCTCCCCCGCGAGCGGGTGTTGCAGACCGCCCGGGCGGTGTACCGGTCCTACGGGTTCGCCCCGATCGACACCCCGGCGCTGGAGTATGCCGAGGTGCTGCTCGGCAAGGGCGGTGGGGAGAACGACCGGCTCGTGTATCGGTTCAAGGACCACGGCGACCGGGACGTGGCCCTGCGGTTCGACCTGACGGTGCCGTTCGCCCGGTTCGCGGCGCAGTATGTGGGGCAGTTGGGGACGCCGTTCAAGCGGTACGCGATGGGGCCGGTCTGGCGGGGTGAGAACACCGCCCACGGCCGCTACCGCGAGTTCTGGCAGTGCGACTTCGACACCATCGGCACGACCTCCAACGCGGCCGACTGCGAGATCGCGCTGGTCATCAACGACCTGTTCGCCGCCCTCGGGTTCGACCGGTTCGAGGTCCGGGTGAACAACCGGCTCGTACTGAACGGCCTGCTCGAATCACTCGGCCTGGCAGACAAGGCCGTCCCGTTGCTGCGGTCGCTCGACAAGCTGGCGAAGGTCGGCCGGGAGAAGGTGGCCGAGGAGATGGCCCGGGAGGCCGGCGTCACCGCCGAGCAGGCCGGCCGGGTCCTCGACCTCGCCCAGACGGCCGGCGACAACGCGGACGTGCTGCAACAGGCCGAGCGGTTCTTCGCCGGGATGCCGAACGAAAAGGCGACCGAGGGCGTCCGCCGGCTGCGGGAGCTGCTGGCGGTGGCCGAGACGGCGGGCGTCCCGGCCGGCCGCATCCGCATCGACCTGAGCATCGCCCGCGGCCTCGACTACTACACCGGCACCATCTACGAGACCTTCCTGTCGGACCTCCCCGGGATCGGCTCGGTCTGCTCCGGCGGTCGGTACGACAACCTCGCCAGCCTGTACACGAAGCAGGTGTTGCCGGGGGTCGGGGCGTCGCTCGGGGTCGACCGGCTGTTGGCCGCGATGGAGGAGCTGAAGCACCCGCGGCTGACCGGGGCGGCGACCCCGGCCGAGGTGCTGGTGGTGCAGTTCGACGCGGCCCGGCTGGGCGACTACCAGCGGGTCGCGCGGCTGTTGCGGGCGGCGGGCATAGCCACCGAGGTCTACCCGGAGGCGAAGAAGCCGGGGCCGCAGTTGCAGTACGCCGAGAAGCGGGGCTTCAAGCTGGCGGTCATTGCCGGGTCGCAGGAGTTCGCCGCCGGCGTCTGGAAGGTGAAGGACCTGGCCAAACGGGAAGAGGTTGCCGTCCCCGAGGCGGGGCTAGCCGCCCGCACCCGCGACCTGCTGGCAACCCGATGAAGTCCGACAACCACTACGAGGCGGCGTTCGAGGCGTACCTGCGGTCGCTGGGGGTGGCCGTCGTGCCGGTCGTGGAAGCACGCCGCAGCTACCTGGACCAGACCGAGGTGAAGTCGCCGGACTTCATCGTCGTCGGGCCGGACGACGCCCGGCTGGTGGTGGACGTGAAGGGCCGGAAGTTCCCCGGCGGGCCGTCCGGCAGCCCCCGGCTGATGTGGGAGAACTGGTCCACCCGGGAGGACATTGACGGCCTCGCCCGCTGGGCCGGCCGGCTCGGGGACGGGTTCCGCGGGGTGCTGGCGTTCGTCTACGAGGTCCTGCCGGTCGTCTACCTCCCGCCGGACACCCCGGACCTGTTCGCCTACCGCGACCGGCTCTACCTGGCCCGTGGGGTGTGCGTGGCCGACTACCGCGACCACATGACCGCCCGCAGCCCGCGGTGGGGCACCGTCCACCTGCCGGCCGACGACTTCCGCCGGCTGGTCCGGCCGTTCTCGGCGTTCCTGCGGGGTACGGCGAAAGACTGGCCCGCTGATGACGCAGACTTCGTCGCAGATGAGGCCGGATCAAAATCTAATGATTTCTAGTCTGATTTCAATCTGCGTCGAAGTCTGCGCCATCAGCGGGCCAGTCTTATGAAACCCCTCAAACTGGGCATTGTCGTCGAGGCCACCGGACTGCCCTTGAGGCAGGCGCTGGCCGTCGCCGCCCGGGCCGGGGCCACCGGCGTCCAGGTGGACGCGGCCGGCGACCTCCACCCGGACGCCCTCACGGCCACCGGCCGGCGGGAGTTCCGCAACCTGCTCCGGTCGTACAACCAGGAGCTGGCCGCCCTGAACGTGCCCCTGCGGCGCGGGCTGGACGTGGCCGAGAACCAGCAGCCGCGGATCGACCAGGTGAAGAAGGCCCTGCAACTGGCCTTCGACCTCGGCGCCCGCAAGGTCGTCGTCCCCTGCCCCAGGGTACCGGAAGACGCCACCGCGGCGCGGGCGCAGCTGCTGCGGGAATCGCTCACCGCCCTCGGGCCGTTCGGCGACCGGGTCGGCAGCGCCCTGGCCCTGGAACTCGGCTTCGACCGGGCCGCGAAGGTGGTCGAGTACCTGTCCGGGTTTGACACCGGCGGCCTGAAAGTCACCTACGACCCGGCCAACTTCCTCCTCCACGGCCACGACCCGCTGGCCAACCTCATGCCGCTCCAGGGCTGGGTGGTCCACGCCCACGCCCGGGACGCCCGGTCGGCCGGCCTGAGCCGGGGGTTGCAAGAGGTCCCGGTCGGAGCCGGGGACATCGACTGGCTGGCCCTGACCGCCACCTTGCAGGTCATCGAGTTCGACGGGTTCTTGTGCGTCGACCGCGAGCAGGGCGAGGACAAGCTGGCCGACGTGACGAACGGGGTGGCCGTCCTCCGCCGGTTCGGCGGGCCGGCCGCCTGACAAGGAGGTCCCGATGCTGTTCGCGCTGCTCGTGGCGGCCCAGCCGGTCGCCCCGCCGCCCCGGCCGGTCGGGGCGGAACCGGCCCTGCGGCGGGAGCTGCTGGCCCGGGCCGAGCGGGATCAAGAAGCCCGGACGGCGGCCCTGCCGCTCCTTTCCGGCGGGCCGATCGACCCCGAGCACCCGGCCCTGAGGCGGATGGCCGAGGTGGACACCGCCAACCGGGCGTGGTTGAAAGGGGTGGTCGAGCGGTCCGGGTGGCCGGGCGCGTCGCAGGTCGGGCCGGACGGGGCCCACGCCGGCTGGCTGTTGGTCCAGCATGCCGACGCCGACCGGCCGTTCCAAAAGAAGTGCCTGGAATTGCTGCGGGCGGCGGTGGCCGCCGGCGAGGCGGACGGGAAGGACCTGGCGTACCTGACCGACCGGGTGCTGGTCGGCGAGGGCGAGAAGCAGGTGTACGGGACGCAGCTCGCGTTCACCGGCGGGAAGCTCACCCCCAGCCCGATCGTGGACGAGGCCGGGGTGGACGGACGGCGGAAGGCGGTCGGGCTGGGGCCGCTGGCCGAGTACCTGGAAGGGGCCGCCCGGATGTACGCCCCGCCGGCCAAGAAGCCGTAGCCGGCCTCAGAGCTTGTCCAAAATGGGGTCGGCGATAGCCTGTCGTGATGAGCAGGAAGCCCTACCCGACGGACCTGACCG
>JAIEQN010001018.1 GCA_019747685.1 Gemmataceae bacterium | reverse complement strand
GAGCTGACCCCCGGCGACCCGGCCGCGTGGTTCAACCTCGGCCTCGTCCTGGCCTGGGTGGGCGAGCAGCCGAAGGCGGTCGAGGCCCTGAACAAGTCGGTCGAGCTGGAAACCGACGACCACCGGGCCGAAGAGGCCGCCGCCCTGGCCGAAGTCCTCCGCTGCGGGCAGGGGATGGAGGACGACGCCGACTCCGTCGAGCACGGGTTCATCCTGCCGATCCGCGACCCCGAGCCGGTGATGGGCTGGCTGCAGGGGCTCGGCCAGTCCCGGCGGCTGCTCGGGGTGCAGGTGAACGAGGAGAACGGAACGATCCAGGGGATGGTGATCGAGGAGCTGCCGGGCCTCCTGGCCGTCGGCGGGACCACCCTGGCCAGGGTCGTCGCCAAGCTGGCGGTCGTCCAGGGGGTCGTCCGGGTCTGGCACCCGGAGCGGGACGGCCCGGCCCGGCTGGCCGACGAGATCCGCACCCGGGTGAACCTGGCGGTCGAGCAGCCGGTCGAGACCCGCACGCCCGTCAACTTCGCCGACGTGGCCCTGGACGCCCTGGCCTACCCGACCCAGACCGCGGACATGGCCCAGGCCGAGGAGAAGCTGCGGGACCACGCCCGGCACTACTTCGAGGACGTGTGGGCCCACCGGCCGCGGAAGTCGCTGGCCGGGAACACGCCGCTCGACGCGGTCGGCAGCTCGCACCTGCGGAAGCGGGTGTTCGGGGCGGTGAGGTTCGTGGCCGACTGCTTCGCCGGGGTGGTCCCGCAGAAGCGGGCCGACGGGAAGGTGGTGCCGGTCGAGGTGTACGACTTCGCCGGCCTGCGGCACAAGCTCGGGCTGGAGTACGTCTCCGCCCCGCCGCCGCACGTCGAGGTCCCGACGGCGCCGGCTCCACAACCCACCGGCGGGACGCCGGTGCCACAAGAACAGAAGCAGCCGGCTGACGCCGGCCGCTCGCCGAAGACCCGCGCCATCGTAGACATGAACGCGGGCGAGCTAGGGCAGCTCGACGCCGGGGCCTTGTCGGTCGACGAGTTGGAGCAGGCGATGCGGGCGGCCCTGAAGCTCGACGCCCGGGAGTTGGCCGTCGCGTTCGCCCGGGCCGGGGTCGCCAAGCCGGCCGACCCGGGCAAGCCGGACCGCTACCCGCTGTACGCCACCGCCATCACCGGGGCGGCCGCCGAGGGGAACATGGCCGGGGCGGTCGAGCTGGCCGACGCCGGCGAGCGGTACGACGCCCAGCACAACGCCGGCAGCCGGGCCAACGAGTTCGGGCTGCGGAAGGCCCAGCTCTTCGCCAAGGGGAAGGACGCCGACCGGGCGGCGGCCGAGTTCGACCGGCTCATCGCCCGCAACCCGGACGAGGGCAAGTACTACACGGCCGCGGCCGAGGAGATGCTACGGCTGCGGAACGGCCCGAAGGCGTTGGCGTTCGCCGAGCAGGGGCTGGCCCAGGCCCGCCGGAGCGGCAACCGCGACCTCGAAGGCCACTGCCAGGAACTCGCCGCCGCAGCCAAGCGGGCGACCTAACCCCCTCCCCCCTCTCGTCTGGCCCCGAACTGCCGGTATCGCCCAACCCGTTTCTCCCACACGGGTTGGGCATCGAATCGGTCACGGCCGGGGGCAACCACCCGGTCACGCTCGGCCCGTCGGAGCTTGGCAACCTGCCGCCACGATACGTCTTCCGTCGATTTACCGGCAATCCCGTATGCGGTCATGCCACCACCGTCCGCTGACACGCCCGTGGCCAACACAGGCCGCCCTGTTACTGAACACATGTCCTTATACACTCCCGTTTCCGGGTGTCAAGCGATGCGCGGCCGTTTTGGAGTATCGGGTAGCCAGGCACAGCGGCCGCCGAGTCCTGGGAAAGTCCGCCCGGCACGGCGGACGCCCGGTTTCGGGTAAGATGCCGGTAGCGGGGGCGAACTACTTAGTAGATGAGGTGTCCATCCGGACGGGATTCCCGGCGTCCGCTACCTGATGGGCCGGACGGCCCGCCTCCGGGAGGGAGTCCGATGCTCGCCACACTCGTTAAGCACGCCCGGCTCCTGACGGCGGCCCTGCTCCTCGGGGTGTGGGCCGGCCCGGCCGAGGCCGGGTGGTGGAACCGGTCGAAACCCGAACCGACCGACAAGGTCACGGCGACCCGTACCCGGGACGACGCCGACCCGGCGGTCGGGGTGGCGGTGATCGCCGCCGGGCTGGCCCTGTTCGTCTTCCTGGCCTGGGTGGCGGTGCGGGTCGGCGGCAGCGGCGGCGTCCCGGCCAACGACCTGCCCGAGTGACTCCGCGACGGTTCTGCCCGTTGCGGCCGCTCGCCCCGGCTGTTAGTTTGATGCCGACCCGATGTCCGGTGGGGTAACACGATGAGTCAGGCCGTCACGCTCGAACTCAGCCCGGAGGCGCTCGCCGGCTTGGCCCGCGAGGCGACCGCGGCCGGGCTGACGGTCGACCGGCTGGCGGCCGACCTCCTCGAACGGCGGTACGCCGCCCCCCACCGCCACAACCTGGGCCGGCCCCAGCCGGCGGGGGCGTCGAGCGGTTCTTCGGGTGCTTCGCCTCCGGGCGGTCGGACGGGGCCGACAGCGAGGCCATCGACGCCGACCTGGCCCGGGCCTACGACACGGCGAACACGACCCGGGCCACAGGCCCGGGTCGTGTATGACCGGCCGGTCAGCATGATTCCCAAATCGGCCAAGAGGTCCGCCGGAGGACGACAGCGATAGACGACATTGCTGCGTTAGGTGACCTGCTACGGCGTCTGCGCGCCGCCGACCCCGGGTTCCGCGTCTTCGGCTCGGAGCAGCACCGCTACCGCCTCGGTCCGCCGCTGTCCGAAGGCGAGCTGGGGGCGTTCGAGTCGGCCAACCAGGTTCGGCTCCCGGAGGACTACCGCCGGTTCCTGTCCGCGGTCGGCAATGGCGGGGCCGGGCCGTTCTACGGACTTGAGCCGCTCGGCACGTTCGGCCGCGACTTGTCCAAGCCGTTCCCGTTCGTCGCGGCGACCGGTTTGCTCACCGACGAGGAGTTGGACCGGTTGCCGGACCGGGACGAATACCCGGGGGTGCTGGAGTTCTGCCACCAAGGGTGCGCCATCTACTCGTACCTCGTCGTCAACGGCCCGACCTACGGCACACTGTGGGACGGCCGCGAGGACTTCTACCCGACCGGGCTGGCGTTCGGCGTCTGGTACCGTCGGTGGCTGGAGCGGGCGCTGCGGGCGCTGGACAACGAGCGGCTGGTCCCGAGGCTGCGGGTCGGCATGTCGCGGGCCGACGTGCTGACCGAGGTGGGCGGGGACTGGCAAGCGCGGCCGGCGCTGGGGCGGCCGGTTCAGTACTTTGAGGCGACCGATATCCCGGCGCAACTGGAGTTGGACGAGCGTGACATGGTCATCAAGGTCCGCCCGTGGTCGTTCATCACGGCGAGGCCATACTGAGTGGGCCGGGCCGAACCCGGCGCTGCACTCGATCCGGCCACCTGATTCGTGTCGCTTCTCACACGGTTGCCGCTGACCGGCTCCCCGGCCGGGTAGGTGAGCTGGGTCGGTCGTTCGGCCGTACCGGGGCGCCGCCCCCGGAGGGAGGTCCCGTGTCGCGCTTCCTCGTCGTCGCCCTCGCGGCCTTCACCGCGTCCCGGAGTCCCGTGCCCCACGCGGCCGCGGACGATAAG
Organism: Gemmataceae bacterium; assembly: GCA_019747685.1. Lineage (GTDB taxonomy): Bacteria > Planctomycetota > Planctomycetia > Gemmatales > Gemmataceae > Urbifossiella. The sequence continues at coordinate 4,412 of JAIEQN010001018.1, read as the reverse complement.
GTCGCCCCGGTGCCGAAGGAGGTCCGCGCCCTGGCCGGCACCTACACCGGGGCGTGGGCCCTGTACGGCATCGACGCCAAGGGCGAGGTGGTCAAGAAGATGGCCTGGACCGACACCATGACGGCCGCCGACCCCGAGGTGAAGGGGGACCGGGCCCAGGTCTCGACGGTGGACGAGATGGCCTTCGAGGGGGCCAAGGGGCCGCCGTTCAAGGTACCGGGGAAGGAGGGGTACTTCCTGACCAAGGACGGTAAGCTCGGCGACTACTTCATCGAGACCTTCGGCCAGGTCCAGCGGCTGGTCAAGCTGGCCGACAACGTCTGGACCGCGGCCGCCCCGGCGGCCGAGCAGGAGCTGACCCGGCTCGGGTTCCCGAAGGGGGCGGCCGGGCAGCACGTGCTGGTCAAGGTGGTCACCCGGGAAGCCGGGGTCGAGACCCACCGGATCAGCCGGGTGACGATGGCGAGCTGGACGGACCAGGACGGGAAGGAGCGGACGGTCCAGTTCGTCAGCCTGCGAGGCCACCACAAGCGGAAGCCGTGAGGCGGGTAGGCGGGCCCGGCGGTGGGGCGTCCACGGGGCGAGCGGCGCGGCCCCGCCCGCCGGCAATACCCTAGCGGCATGGACCCACGGCTGTTCGTCGATGTCGACCCCCACACCCTCCGGCTGCCGACCACCCGCCCGTCCGGGGCCGACCCGTACAAGCTCCAACGCCAGATCGCCCAGTTCGGCACGTCCGTCGCCGGGATGCCGACGCCCGAGGTGTACCGGGGCAGCGACGGCGAGTTGGTCGTGTACAATGGGGTGACGCGGGCCACCCGGGTGGCGAAGCTGCTTCCCGGCCAGCTCCTCACCGTCGAGGTGGTGGACGACCTGCCCTACCCGGTGGGGCACCTGCCGACGATCGGGAGTACCATCCCATGACCGCGTCCCGGGCCGAGCTGCTGCGGCTGGTGGCCGAGCTGAGCGAGGCCGACCCGGACCTCCGGCTCGGCCAGATGCTCACCAACCTCGCCACCCTGGCCCGCGGCCCGGCGACCGAGGCGGTCTGGGACGCCGAGGACGACGAGCTGGCGGCCGCCGCCCGCCGGCTCCTCGCCCGCCTCCGCGAACGCCGGACCGCGCCGACCGGGACCGCCACCTCCGCCGGTTGACCGCCCGTCCCCGACCCCTCACATTACCCGGGTGTCGCCCCCGACCCGCCACCCGGACCGGTCATGCGCTCGTTCCTCGAAGAGTTCCGTAAGTTCGTCCTCCGCGGCAACGTCGTCGACCTGGCCGTCGGCATCGTCATCGGGGCGGCGTTCGGCAAGATCGTCGACTCGCTGGTGGCCGACGTCTTCATGCCGATCATCGGCGTCCTGACCGGCGGGCTGAACGTCGCCGCCCTGGCCCTCCCCCTCTACGGCGACGCCCAGCTCCGGTACGGGGCGTTCCTCCAGACCGTCCTGAACTTCGTCGTCATCGGGTTCTGCCTGTTCCTAGTGGTCAAGGGGATGAACCGGCTGCGGGACCACTTCGACTGGCTCGAAGCCGACAAGCCGCCGACCGTCACCACCCCGACCGAGAAGCTGCTGGCCGAAATCCGAGACCTGCTCAGGGACCGGGCCGCCGACCGACCCCCGGCCGGGCCGCCGGCGTAGCAACGGCAGCCGTTCGCCCCGGTGGCCGGGCTATGACCCTTCGCCGACTTCTCGCCGTCCCCGTCCTACTCGCCCTGGCGGGTGCCGCCCCGCCCGACACCCCGGCCGGGCCGAAGTCCGACCTCCGGCCGGCCGACGGTTCCAAGGCCGACCCGGCCACCGGCCGGCCCACCCGGGTCGTCCACGGGCCGAGCGGGATCACAATGGTCCTGGTCCCGGCCGGCGGGTTCCGGATGGGCCAGGGGAAGGCCGAACACCGGCGGGTGATCCGCAAGGCGTTCTACCTGGGCGAGACGGAAGTCACAAACGCCCAGTTCCGGCGGTTCGCGGAAGCCGCCAAGTACCGGACCGACGCCGAGCGGGGCGTCGAGCTGGACGGCCACACGAAGGGGTCGTTCGCCACGGCCCCGCCCGCCGCGGCGACGGCCCCGCGGGAGTGGTCCGAGGCGGCGAGCTGGCGGCGGCCGTTTCCCGACCTCGGTGACCCGGCTCTGGTCGAGGACCACCCGGTCGTTCATGTGAGCTGGAACGACGCGACCGCCTTCGCCGGCCACTTCGGGCTGCGGCTGCCGACCGAGGCGGAGTGGGAGTACGCCGCCCGGGCCGGGGCCAAGACGGCCTACCCGTGGGGCGACGACCCGGCCGCCGGGGCCGGCCACGCCAACCTGGCCGACAAGTCCCACGGCAAGAAGTTCCCGTGGGCCAACGTCCTGTTCCCGTTCGACGACGGGGCCGCGGTGCTGTCTCGGGTCGGGGCGTACAAGGCCAACGCCTGGGGCCTGAAGGACATGATCGGCAACGTCGAGGAGTGGGTGCAGGACACCTACGCGAAGTACCCGGCCGACGGGGCGGACGAGCGCGCGGCCGAGGGAGGGGTGGGGCGAGTCATCCGCGGCCGATCGTGGCTGGACGGGCCGGGGATGAACCGCCCGGCCGTCCAGCAGGCCGCCCGCCGCGACTTCATCGGGTTCCGGGTCGCCAAGTCGATCGACCCGTAGCCGCCGGTCTTGGCGAGCGGGGGGGGGGGTGGCCCCCAGGACGGGGGGGGGGGGGGGCGCCCCCCTTCCCCGTTTCGGGGGGGCCCCCGCCCCCCGCTCGCCGGAACCCGCCACACCCCCACCAACTCCTTCCCGGCCGCCACCCGGCCGTAGGCGGCCCGCAGCCGGCGGACGCCCTCGGCGATCTGGGCCGGGTCGGCCACCCCGAAGCTCAGCCGGGCCTCGGTCCGGGGCACCCGCCCGGCCTCGTCCGGGACGTGCCCGAACTCGCCGGGGACGTACAGCACCCCGGCCTCCAGGGCGGCCGGGACGAGCGGCCCGCCCGGGCCGGCGTCCACCTCGTCCGGGAACGTCAGCCAGACGTACAGCCCGCCGGCCGGAACCGTCCACCGCACCCCCGGGCAGTCGCCGAACTCCCGGTCCAGGGCGTCCAGCATCGCGTCCCGCTTGTCCCGATACACGGCCCGCAACCCCTCGACGTGCCGGGCGAACGCCCCGGACGCCATCAGCCGGTCGATCAGGTACTGGGCCAGGTTGGTCGAGCCGAAGTCGTGGTTGCCCTTCAGGTGCAGGACCGGGGCCACCAGGTCACTCGGCAAGAGGGCATAGCCGGTCTTCAGCCCCGGGGCGAGCGGCTTCGAGAAGGTGCTGGCGTAAACCACGAACTCGTTGCCCCCGTCGAACTTCTTGACGCTCGGCAGGTCCGGCCCGGTGTACCGGAGTTCACGATAGGCGGCGTCTTCGAGGATCAGGACGCGGTGCTTACGGCTGTACCGGCGGGCCAGCTCGACCAGCCGCGGCCGGCGGCCGGCGGCCAGGGTCAGCCCGGTCGGGTTCTGGAAGTAGTCGACGGTGTAGATCAGCCGCACCCGGCCGATCTCGCCGGACCGGTCGAGCCGCCCGAGCAGGTCGTCGAGGGCGTCGAGGTCCATCCCCCCGTCGTCCATCGGCACGGACAGGACGCGGGCACCCTTACTCTGCAAGAGGCTGTGGTAGACGAAGTACGACGGGGCCTCGGTGATGACGATGTCGCCCGGGTCGAACAGGACCTCGCCGAGCAGGTAGAGGAGTTGTTGGGAGCCGGTCGTCAGGACCACGTCGTCGGCGGACAGGTTGAGGTCGGCCGGCGTGACGCCGTCGGCGGCGCAGACGTGGCGGAGGACCTTCTCGCGGAGCGACGGCAGGCCCTGGGTCGAGCCGTACTGGAGGGCCGCCCGGGCGGCCGCCGGGTCGGCCGTCAGTTCGGCGACCGCGGCCCCGACCTCGGCCGCCGGCAGCGACCCCTCGTCCACCAGCCCGGCGGCGAATGAGATCAGCCCCGGGTTCTCCAGGGCCTTGTTGATGAAGTAGGTGATGGGCGAGTCGGCGGTCCGGCGGGACTTGCCCGACAGCGGGAGCGGGGCCGGCGGCATCGGCGGGTCCTTTACGGGCGGAAAACGACTCGGCCCCGGAGGGAGACTCCGGGGCCGACGCGGGTTCGTGGTCGGGTGTCCGGAGTCAGGCGGGGGCCGCGGCGGCGATAGCGACGACCCGGACGGCGACCGCCTCATCCCCGAAATGGGGGGCGGCCGTCACGCGCCGGGCTTCGTTCGCCATCGCCATCGAAGTCGCCTCACGCCGGAGAACCGACACCCTTACCTAACACGCCGGCCGGGAAACGACAAGGAGAAATCGCCCGGCCGGGGGTGACGTCAGGCGGTCGCCGGGGCCCGCCGGCGGAGCCGGGCGAGGCCGGCCGACGCGGCGCCGACCAGCCCGAGGACCAGCCCGG
>JAIEQN010000910.1 GCA_019747685.1 Gemmataceae bacterium | reverse complement strand
GCCGCGGCCGCCGTTCTGGCGGCCGCCCTCGCCGTCCCGACCCACGCCGCCGACCCGCCGGCCGGGGTCGAGCGGGCGGCCGCCCTGCTCCAGCCGCCGAACCTCCCGGCCGACAGCCTCGACCCGGTCTGGGCCCCGCCGTTCGTCGAGCGGCCGAAGCTCCCCGGCGAACCGGCCGCCGACCCCGCCCCCGAGTCGCCCGCCCCCGCCCCGGCCGGGTGGACGTCCGTGCTGAAGGACTACCGGCTCAGCCAGGCTTATCTCCCGAAGCTCGGGCGGAACGGGTTCGGCGTCAACGACACCGAGCTGCGTCTCCAGATCGCGCGGCCGGGGTGGGAGCCGCTCGGCGGGCCGCTCCTGCTCGGCGGCGGGTTCGGCCTCCACTTCTGGGACGGCCCGGCCCGGACCACGATCGGCACCGACCCCGGCCTGCCGGGCATGCTGTTCGACGCCTACCTCGACCTCGGCTGGAAGCCCCGCCCGGCCGAGTGGCTGTTCCTCGACCTCGGCGTCACCCCGGGCGTCTACGCCGACGACAGTGACGTGACCGACCGGGCGTTCCGCCTCCGGGGCCGCGGGCTGGCGACGGTCGCCCCGTCCGAGAAGCTCCAGTTCGTCGGCGGGGTGTTGTACGTCAACCGGCTCGGCCCGAAGCTGATCCCGGCCGGCGGGGTCCGGTGGGTCCCGAACGACGACACGCTGGTCCAGCTCGTGTTCCCGCAGCCGAAGGCGGCCCGGCGGGTCGGGCCGTGGCGGGACGGGGGGTGGTGGGTGTCCCTGGCCGGCGAGTTCGGTGGCGGGACGTGGGCGTACCGCCGTCCGGACGGGTCGTCGGGTGCGGTCGACTACGACGACTACCGGCTGATCCTGGGGTCGGAGTGGCGGCGGGCGAGCGGGTGGATGGTCCGGGCCGAGCTGGGGTACGTGTTCGGCCGGGAGCTGGACCCGCTGGGCCAGCCGCGGGTGACGCCCGGGGACACGCTGATGGCCCGGCTGGCCCTGGTGTACTAGCCCGGGGGCAGCCGGGTAACGCGGGACCTGCCCCCGGGTGGACCCGAACCTGGGCGGGCGCGACCGCCGGCCAGTCAGCGTACAACTGAGCAGCCACTCCGGCCGTCCTGTCGGGGTCGCGGGTGCGGGAGCCGTGGGCGCTGGTCGACGTCACCCCGCCGGCCGCCGACGGGCGCTGACGGCCGGCGGGGGCCCGGGGTAGGATGTCGGCGTCAGCTCCTGACCGCCCCGGACGCCGGCCGGCCCGCCCATGAACGAAGCCGAGACCTGTCGCACCCTCGTTCGCCCCAAGCTCGAAGCCGCCGGCTGGGAGGCCAACGGCGAGCGGCACTACCGCGAGCAGGTCCCCGTCACCGCCGGGCGGATCGTCGCCGCCGGTGGGGCCGCCCGCCGGCTCGACCGGAAGTACCCCGACTTCCTCCTCCACTTCACCCGCGACCGGCCGCTGGCCGTGGTCGAGGCCGAGTCCGACCGCAAGCCGGCCGCCAACGGGCTGCAACAGGCCAAAGACTACGCCCGGACGCTCGGGCTCAAGCCCGGTGTTTGCTAACTGAGCGTACGACCGCCGGCCGGTAGACCAGAGCCGGCTCGGCCAAGACGATGGTGGTTGCGGCACCCGGCCACCGCCCGAACAGGTTCGGTCCTGTCGCCCACCTATTCGACTCCGCGATCCGCCGAAACGCCGAGACCGTGGGGAACCCCCCTCACGCGGGGGCGGGACACTCCCGACACCCGACCGGCATCCCCCCTACCCCCTCCGGTCCCGGATTCGCACGCATTCTGCCGCCGCGATGCGTTCCCATCGCGGCGGCCAGACGCTGTCTCGTCACCGAAGGGAGGCAACAGCATGGCAACGATGATCGCACCGGGCACCGGCTGGCGGGCCGCCCCGCCCGAGTACGCCGGCGTCCCGTCGGACCAGAAGCGGGTCAAGACCCGGATCGGGGCGGACGCCCGCCGCGACGCGAACGGGTCCGCGGGCGGCGGGCCGCTGGCCACGTTCCTGGGCCTCTTCAGCATCGGGCTGGGGCTGTGGGAGCTGGCCGACCCGCGCGGGGTCGCCGCCCGCACCGGCACCCCGTACCCGGGCGTCATCCGGGGGTACGGGGCCCGGGAGGTCGCCAGCGGGCTGACCATCCTGTCGGGCCGCACGGCCGGGGGGCTGTGGTCCCGGGTGGCCGGGGACGCCCTCGACCTCGCCACCGCGGCCGCGGCCTACGCCGGTGCCGACGGCGACGCCGACCGCCGCCGGAAGGTGGTCCAGACCATCGCCGCCCTGCTCGGGGTGACCGTCCTCGACATCGTCGCGGCCACGTCCCACAGCACCAGTTACTGACCCGGCCGCCGGCCCAGCCGGCTTCTTTACGACCGACAGGGAAGTAAGGGTTACAAGGCCGGGAGGCGGACCGACCGGACCGACCGGGCCGCCGGCCCGACAAGCGACATCACGACCACCAACGGGAGGAATCCATGAAGGCGATCGTCTGGCACGGCAAGGGGGACGTCCGGTGCGACACCGTCCCGGACCCGAAGATCGACGACCCGCGGAACCTGATCATCAAGGTCACCAGCACCGCCGTCTGCGGGAGCGACCTGCACCTGTACGACCTGTACGTCCCGGCGATGCTGCCCGGCGACGTCCTCGGCCACGAGCCGATGGGCGAGGTGGTCGAGGTCGGCAGCCAGGTCACCAAGTTCAAGACGGGGGACAAGATCGTCGTCCCGTTCACCATCGTGTGCGGGCAGTGCTGGTTCTGCCAGAAGGGGTTCTACTCCTGTTGCGACACCACCAACCGGGACCGCGAGAAGGCGGCCGCCCTGATGGGCCACGCCCCGGCCGGGCTGTACGGGTACAGCCACCTGACCGGCGGGTACCCGGGCGGGCAGGCCCAGTACCTCCAGGTGTGGCACGCCGACGCCAGCGTCCTGAAGGTCCCCAACGATGTCCCGGACGAGAAGGTGCTGTTCCTGTCCGACGCCTACCCGACCGGGTACTTCGCCGCCGAGCAGGCCGGGATCGAGCCCGGGGACACGGTCGCCGTCTGGGGGTGCGGGCCGGTCGGCCAGTTCGCCGTCCGCTCGGCCTGGATGCTCGGGGCCGGCCGGGTGATCGCCATCGACCGCGTCCCCGAGCGGCTCCAGATGGCCCGGGACGGGAAGGCCGAGACGGTCAACTTCGACGAGGTGACCGTCTACGAGAAGCTGCAGGAGATGACCAAGGGCCGCGGGGTGGACCGGGTGATCGACGCCGTCGGGTGCGAGGCCCACTACGCCGGGTACGTGGACGCGGTCCTCGACAAGGCCAAGACGCTGGTCGGGCAGCCGGTCGACCGGGCGCACGCCCTGCGGGAGGCGATCATGTGCTGCCGGAAGGCCGGGACGGTGTCGGTCGTCGGGGTGTACGCCAACTTCCCGGACAAGTTCCCGATGGGGGCGTTCATGAACAAGGGGCTGCAGATGCGGGCCGCCCAGACGCACATGCAGCGGCTCACCCAGCCGCTCCTGGACAAGGTGCTGTCGGGCGAGTTCGACCCGTCGTTCGTCATCACCCACCGGCTGCCGATCGAGGAGGGGCCGGCCGCGTACCGGACGTTCCGGGACAAGAAGGACAACTGCATCAAGGTCGTCCTCAAGCCCTGGGCCGCCTGACCCCGCCCGCACCAGCACCAGGAGGAACGGACATGGCGGTTGAGCTCCTCCGGGGGCCGCGGCGGTGGCCGGCGGCGGGCTCCTAGTACCGCCCGGTCATCGACCCGCCGTACCGCTGGCGGGACTGGGCCACCCCCGAGACCCCGACCGGCGACGACCTGCTCAGGTTCGTGTCGGCCGAGGAGGTCCCGCTCCCCGGCGGCGACCCGAAAGGGCCCGGCCTGATTCCGTACCTCCGGGCGTTCGGCGGCAGCGCCGACCCCAAGCGCCGCGTCGTCGGCGAGGTCTTCGCCGGTGTCACCAACCGGATGGAGTCCGGCTACCCGCTCCGGCAAATCCTCCAGCAGATCGACGGCATCCACTTCCAGTCGTCGGACGAAATCCACACCCTCGGCCACCTCTACGAGTCGCTGCTCAAGGAGATGCGGGACGCGGCCGGGGACAGCGGCGAGTTCTACACCCCGCGCCCCGTGGTCCGGTTCATGGTGAAGGCCACCGACCCCCGGCTCGGCGAACCCGTCCTCGACCCGGCCGCGGGCACCGGCGGGTTCCTGGTCGAAGCCTTCGCCCACCTGAAGGCCCAGGCCCACAAGCCGGAGGACGCCGCCACCTTGCAACAGCGGAGCATCGCCGGCGGCGAGGCCAAGCCCCTGCCGTACCTCCTGTGCCTGATGAACCTCCTGCTCCACGGCATCGACGCCCCGGCCGTCCGCAAGGCGAACAGCCTGGATGTCCGGATCACCGACATCGGCGACGCCGACCGGGCCGACGTGATCCTGACCAACCCGCCGCTCGGCGGGGAGGAGGAGAAGGGCATCCAGGGGAACTACCCGGCCGACAAGCAGACGGCCGAAACCGCCCTCCTGTTCTTGCAGCTCATCATGCGGAAGCTGCGGCGGGGGCCGAAGCCCGGCCGGGCCGCGGTGGTGGTGCCGAACGGCACCCTGTTCGGCGACGGCGTCTGCGGGCGGATCAAGCACGAGCTGCTGACCCAGTTCAACCTGCACACCGTGGTTCGGCTTCCGAACGGGGTGTTCGCCCCGTACACCGCGATCCCGACGAACCTCCTGTTCTTCGACCGGTCCGGGCCGACGCGGGAGGTGTGGTACTACGAGCTGCCGCCGCCGGACGGGCGGAAGCAGTACACCAAGACGCAGCCCTTGCCGTTCGAGGCGTTCGGGCCGTGCCTCGACTGGTGGAAGGACCGGGTCGAGACCGACCGGGCGTGGAAGGTGCCGGCGGCCGAGTTGCTGGCGGCCGGGTGCAACCTGGACCGGAAGAACCCGCGGGCCAGGGCCGACGCCGACCACCGCCCGCCGGAAGAACTGGTGCAAAGCATCCTGGACAAGGAGGCCCGCATCGCCGCCCTGGTCGGCGAGATCAAGGAGTTACTGGCCGGCCGGGGGTGAACCCGCGCCGCCGGGCGGGTATCATCCGGGTGGGAGGACGACGCCATGCGCCGCACACTGCCGCTGTCCGAAGCCCCGCCGACGCTGGCCGAACTGCTGGCCGGGATGGTCGGCGGGGAAGAACTGGAGCTGACCGAGAACGGGGTGCCGGTGGCCGTCGTCACCCGGTCGCCGTCCCCGGGGCCGTGGCCGTGTCAGCCCGGGACGGCGAAGGCCGACGGCGGGAGCTACTGGATGGCCGACGACTTCAACGCCCCGGTGGACGACTTCAAGGACTACATGGGATGACGGTCCTGCTCGACACCCGCGCGGCCATCTGGTTCTGGGAGGCCGACCCGCGGCTCAGCCGGGCGGCGGAAGCGGTGATCGCCGACCCGAACAACGTCAAGTTGCTCAGCCCGGCCAGCCCGTGGGAGGCGGCCATCAAGGTGGCCAAGGCCCGGCTCGCGCTATCCGGCGGCTTCCCCGGGTACTTCCCCCGCAACATGCTCCGGACCGGGTTCGTGTGGCTGCCGCCGACCGACGCCCACTTCGTCCGGCTGACGACCCTGCCGGCGGTTCACGCCGACCCGTTCGACCGACTGATTGCCGCCCAATCGCTCGCCGAGGGCATCGAGGTGGTGAGCATCGACCCGAAGCTCGACCTGCTCGGCGTCCGCCGCATCTGGTGAAGGGACTCGCCATGCCCGCCCCCTGGCCCCGCGTCCCGCTCGGCGAGGTACTGCGGCACCGCAAGGAGTTCATCCCGATTGACGACACGGCTTCGTACCAGCGGTGCCGGGTACAGCTTCACGCGCAGGGCGTCGTTCCGCGGGACGAGGTGGCCGGGGCCGAGATCAAGACCAAGCGGCAGCAGGTGTGCCGGGCTGGCGAGTTCCTGGTCGCCGAGATCGACGCGAAGGTCGGCGGGTTCGGGCTGGTCCCGCCGGAACTCGACGGGGCCATCGTCAGCAGCCACTACTTCCTGTACGGCGTGGACGAAGCGAAGCTCGACCGGCGGTTCCTCGACTACTACGTCCGGACGCGGCCGTTCCGGGAGCAGGTCGAGGCCCAGGGATCGACCAACTACGCGGCCATCCGCCCGGCCGACGTGCTGGGGTATACGGTCCCGCTGCCGCCGGTGGCCGAGCAGCGGCGGGTGGTCGCCCGGGTGGACGCGGTCGCGGCCCGCCTCGCCGACGCCCGCCGGCTCCGGGACGAGGCGGCCGCCGACCAACTCGCCCTCGTCAGCAGCTTGCATCTTCACTCGGCCGGCGACCGCCGGGTGACGCTCGGCGACCTGCTCGAACTCGACGAAGACCGGGTCGAAGTCCGGCCGGATGGCCTCTACCCGCAGGTCGGGGTCAACGGGTTCGGCGGCGGGCTGTTCCCGAAAGAGGAGCTGCCCGGGACGGCGACAACCTACCGCAACTTCAACCGCTTGTACCCCGGGGCGGTCGTCCTGAGCCAGGTGAAAGGCTGGGAGGGGGCTATCGCCGTATGCCCGGACGACTTGGCCGGCCGTTTCAGTTCGCCCGAGTACCGGACGTTCCGGTGTCGGACCGGGCAGGCCGACCCCAGGTACTTCGCGGCGTTGCTGACAACCCCGTGGTTCTGGCAGCAGTTGGCCGGGCTCACCCGTGGCGTAGGAGCCCGGCGAGAGCGGGTCCGGCCGGAACTCTTCCTGGCCCTCGACCTACCGTTCCCAACCATCGACCGCCAGCAACGCGCCATCGGGGTGTTCGACCGGCTGGGCCAACTGCGACCGTTACAGGCCGGGGCGGCGGCCGACCTGGACGCCCTGCTGCCGGCGGTCCTGGCCCGGGCGTTCGCCGGCGACCTGTGACCGGATGGGGGTTACTGGACTTGAACCAGTCGCCCTCACAATCCCAATCCGGGCGAGCGGGGGGCGTCAGCCCCCTGTTTCTTCGACCACCGGCCGGCTGGCGCCGGACCGTTCGCCGGAACCAGGGGGCTGACGCCCCCCGCTCGCCAAGACCCCGCCGTCTTCAGCCGCCGGCGGCCTCGAACTTCTTCCGCCAGTAGGCCGGGTCGTCCCGGACCTCGGCGAGGAACCGGGCGGCCATCCCGGACGGCCGGCTCGCCCCCTGCTCCCACGCCCGGACGGTGTTCGCCGACACGCCCAACAGGGCGGCGAACGCCGCCGGGCTTGCCCCGACCGCCGCCCGAACGGCCGCCACCGCCTGCGGGTCGGCCGGGACCCGCGGGAACGCCGGTCGCCGGACCCGCGTCACCCGGAACCGCTTCTCGACCTCCGCCATCCCGCCGGCCTCGGCCGCGGCGACCAATTCTTCCAGGCCGCGGATCAGGTCCCGGGCGACCTCGGATTCGCCCCGCCCGGGTTCCACGCCCCCGGCCTTCCCCGGCCGCCCGCGGACCACGCCCGCCATGTTCAACCCCCCTGTCGCCCGGCCAATACCCGCCCGAAGGCGGCCACCAGGGCGGCCACCCGCTTCCGCCCGGCCGGGGAGATGTCATCCGCCTGGCCCTTCGCGTACACCAGGGCCAGAAGAACGACCCCGGCGTCCGGGTAGCGGGCGTAGAGTACCCGGACGCCGCCCGACCGGCCCCGACCGGGGCGGGCGAACCGGTACTTCCGGACCCCGCCGGTGCCGACGATCGGGTCCCCGGCTTGCGGGTCGGTCGTCAGCTCGGCCTGGAGCCGGGCCAGGTCCTCGTCCCCCAGCCCGGCCGCTTCCCACGCGGCGTCGAAGACCCGCGTGTGGACGAACGTGGGCCACTCGTCGATCGGCGGCATCGGGCGCACCCCGGGCGGCGGGTACGCCGGAAGTATACCACCGGGGGGTAGCCCCACAAGGCGGGCGGCCGGCCGGTGGTGTCTCAGTTTGGCTTCGGTGGCACCGGCCACCCGGCCGGTGCGCACGGGCCGGGAGG
>JAIEQN010000507.1 GCA_019747685.1 Gemmataceae bacterium | reverse complement strand
GCGGGGGTCGCCGCCACGTCCGCCACCCCGTCCCTGGCCGCCCCGGCCGAGCCGCCGGCCCCGCCGCTCTACGAGGTGCAAGAGCTGAAGGTCACGCTCGGCGAGCAAGTCACGGCCGGGCAGACCCTGTGCCTGCTGGCCAACCACCAGCGGCTGTTCGTCGAGGGCCGGGCGTTCAAGTCGGAGGCCGACACCCTGGCCGCCGCCGCCGAGCACCGGACCCCGGTCCGGGCCGAGTTCGCGGACGAGGCCGCCGGGGCGTGGCCGCCGCAGGGGCCGCTCACCATCCACCACCTGTCGAACCAGGTGGACCCGGCCACCCGGACGTTCGCCGTCTACCTGCCGCTCGACAACCAGCCGCGGACGTTCGAGCGGGACGGCAAGACGCACTTCGTCTGGCGGTACCGCCCGGGCCAGCGGGTGCGGCTGATGATGCCGGTCGAGAAGCTCGTCACCCTCGCCCCGGACGGCAAGACCGAGCTGCTGCCGTTCGTCCTGCCGGCCGGGGCGGTCGCCCGCGAAGGCGGGGAGGCGTTCCTGTTCATCCAGTCCGGCGATGTGTTCGTCCGGAAGCCGGTCCGGGTGCTGTACGCCGACCGGTCCGAGGTCGTGATCGCCAACGACGGGAGCGTCTCCGAGGCCGAGTTCGTGGTGAAGAACCAGGCGGCCGCCCTGAACCGGGCCCTCAAGGCCGCGGCCGCCGGCGGGGGCGGCGACCCGCACGCCGGCCACGACCACGGCTGACCCGACCCGAACGGAGGACCGACCGTGCTCAACGCGATCATCAAGCTCGCCCTCCGGCACCGGCCGCTGGTCGTCGCCCTGTGCCTGGTCGCCCTCGGGTACGGCGGCTACCTCGCCACCCGGATGCCGATCGACGTGTTCCCGGACCTCGACCGGCCGCGGGTGGTGGTGATGACGGAGGCCCAGGGCCTGGCCCCCGAGGAGGTCGAGACGCTCGTCACCTACCCGCTCGAGTCGGCCCTCCTCGGGGCCACCGGGGTGCAGGACGTGCGGAGCCAGTCCGGGTTCGGGCTGTCGGTGGTGTACGTCGAGTTCGGGTGGAGCGTGGACATCCGGACGGCCCGGCAGACGGTCCAGGAGCGGCTGACCACCGTCGCCGGCGACCTGCCCGACGGGGTCCGCCCGCAGATGGCCCCGATCAGCTCGATCATGGGCCAGATCATGATCACCGGGATGCGGCGGCAGCCCGGGCCGACGGGCGGCGAGCTTTCGGCCGTGCCCGGGACGCCGTACTACGCCGAGCGGGTGCCGCCTCCGGACGGCGGGGAGCCGGGGCTGTCCGTCTGGAAGCCGACCGACCGCCGGGACCCGGCGGCGTGGGAGGCCGTGCCGGTCGCCGCGGTCGCGTGGCAGCCGCCCGCGGCCGACGGCTCGCAGACCGTCCGGGCGACCGTCGGCGGGCAGTCCCGGGAGATCGTGTTCCCGTCCGAACTCCAGCGGAATTTGGGCCTCCGGACGCTGGCCGACTGGGTCGTCCGGCCGCGGCTCCTGAAGATCACCGGGATCGCCCAGGTGATCACCATGGGCGGCGGGCGGAAGCAGTACCAGGTGCTGGTCGACCCGGTCAAGCTCGCCGAGTACGGCGTCACCCTCCGGGACGTCGAGGAGGCGCTGCGGGCGAACAACGTCAACCACACCGGCGGGTACTCGGTCGCCGGCGGGACGGAAACCCCGATCCGCGTCATCGGCCGGCTCGGCCCGGACGTCCAGCAGGTGGCCGCCGACCTCCGCATGATCACCGTCAAGCCGCCGGACCGGCAGGAGCCGGGAAAGCCCCTCGGCCGGCCGGTGCTCTTGAAGGATGTCGCCCGGGTGACCGAGGGGGCCCAGGTCAAGCGGGGCGACTCGAGCATCAACGGCTACCCGGCGGTCGCCCTCACCATCTCCAAGCAGCCGCACGTCGACACCCGGGCGCTGACCGACGCGGTCAAGGCGGCGCTCCGGGATGTCGAGGGGTCGCTCCCGCCCGACGTGGTGGTCGAGACCGAGCTGTACCAGGTGCGGGACTTCATCGACCGGGGGGTGTACAACGTCGGCGAGGCGCTGGTCGTCGGGGCGGTCCTGGTCCTGATCATCCTGTTCCTGTTCCTGCTGAACGTCCGCACCACGTTCATCTCGCTCACCGCCATCCCGCTCTCGCTGGTGCTGACCGTCCTCGTCTTCAAGCTCGTCGGCCTCATCACCGGGGTGGAACTCTCGATCAACGTGATGACCCTGGGCGGGATCGCCGTCGCGATGGGGGAGCTGGTCGACGACGCCATCGTGGACGTGGAGAACATCTACCGCCGGCTCGGCGAGAACAGCCACGCGGCGGCCCCGAAGCCGGCACTCCGGGTCATCTACGAGGCGAGCGTCGAGATCCGCTCGGCCATCGTGTTCGGCACGGCCCTCGTCATCCTGGTGTTCCTCCCGCTCTTCGCCCTCTCCGGCATCGAGGGGCGGCTGTTCACCCCGCTCGGGGTCGCCTACATCGTCTCGATCCTGGCGTCGCTCGTCGTGTCCATTTGCGTGACCCCGGTCCTGTCGTACTACCTGCTCGGGCGGTCGGCCGCGGCCCACCACCACGGGGACGGGCTGCTGCTGCGGGTGCTGAAGTGGCTCGGGGCGCACCTCATCCGGTTCAGCGTCCGCCGGCAGGTCGTCATTCAACTCTTCACCTGGCTGCTGGTCGGCTACTGCGCGTGGCGGGTGACGACCATCGGGGCCGACTTCCTCCCGCCGTTCGACGAGGGGAACGTGCAGGTGAACGTCACCCTCCCGTCGGGGGCGTCGCTCGACGCCTCGAACCAGGCGGCCGCGCTCGTCGACGCGAAGCTCCGGTCGCTCCAGAAGTCGCCGGCGAACCCGGACGGGGAGGTGCTCGCCTTCCTCCGCCGGACCGGCCGGGCGGAGATGGACGAGCACGCCGAGCCGCCGAACGCGAACGAGTTCGTCGTCGTCATCAACCCGGAGAGCGGGAAGGGCCGCAAGGAGATCATCAAGCTCCTCCAGTCCGAGGTCAAGAACGAGGTGCCGGGGGTGGACGTGGAGGTCGAGCAGCCGCTCGCCCACCTCATCAGCCACATGATCTCCGGGAGCACCGCCCAGATCGCCATCAAGCTCTACGGGGACGACATGGACACCCTGGAGAAGCTGGCCAACCAGATCAAGGCGGCCATCGCCGGGGTGCCGGGGATCAGCTCCCTGGCCGTCGAGCCGATGCGGAAGGTGGACGAGGTCCACGTCAAGCTCCGGCCGGAGGCGCTGGCGTTCTACGGGGTGGACCGGGCCGCCGTCGGCAACTTCGTCCAGGTGGCGTTAAACGGCCAGGTGGTGTCCCAGGTGGTCGAGGGGCAGCGGCGGTTCGACCTCCTGGTCCGGCTGGAGGAGCCGTACCGGGCCGACATCGCCAACCTCGGCGACCTGCGGCTCGACCTGCCCGGCGGGCGGGAGCAGGTGCGGCTGTCCGACCTGGCCGACATCACCCCGCCGACCGGGGGGGACGCCGGGGCCAACCAGGTGAAGCGGGACAACGTCCGCCGGCGGATCGTCATCCGGTGCAACGCCCTCGGCCGCGACCTCCAGGGGGTCGTCACCGACATCCGGCGGAACATCACCCAGGACGTGCCGCTGCCCGAGGGGTACTTCGTCGAGTACGGCGGGCAGTTCGAGAGCCAGGAGCGGGCCACCCGGCTGATCGCCGTCCTCGCCGCGATGTCGCTGGTCGGGATGTTCTTCGTCCTGTACATGCTGTTCCCGTCCGGGCGGATCGTCGCCCAGATCCTGATCGCCGTCCCGACCGCGTTCATCGGCGGGGTGCTGGCCTTGGTCATCAGCGGCCAGACGCTCACGGTGGCGAGCCTCGTCGGGTTCATCTCGCTCGGCGGGATCGCGGCCCGCAACGGCATCCTGCTCGTCACCCACTACCTCCACCTGATGCGGCACGAGGGGGAGACGTTCGACGAGAAGATGGTCCTCCGCGGCAGCCTGGAGCGGCTGTCGCCGGTGCTGATGACGGCCCTCACCGCGGGGATCGCGCTCATCCCGCTCGTGGTCGTCGGCCAGGAGCCGGGGCGTGAGATTCTGTACCCGGTGGCGACGGTCATCCTCGGCGGGCTGATCACGTCCACGTTCTGCGAGTTCCTGATCCGCCCCGGGCTGTTCCTGCGGTTCAGCGGCACGTCGGCGATGGCCCTCGTCCACGCCGACGAGACGGCAGACGGGCTGGACGCCGATCCCTCGCCTTCGGCGGGGGCGGCCCCGGCACACGACACACGCCCGCCGCCCGTCGCGGCGGGGGACGACACACGGCCCGGCCACGGGCCGTGAGGACGGCGGTTCCGGTTTCACCAGGAGGACGTGACCATGCGGACGGTGTTCGGGCTGGCCCTGGTCGGGCTGATCGGCGGGCTGGCGGTGGAGGCGCGGGCGGCGCGCGCGGACGAAGAGGAGGGGCCGCACAAGGGCGTCCTCGCCGAGTGGGGGGACGAGGAGTACCACCTCGAACTCGTGGTCGGCAAGACGGACGGGACGGCGACGGTGTACGTCTACGGCAACCACAAGGACCTGCACGACAAGAAGATGAAGGCCATCGACGCGAAGTCCCTGACCCTGGTCCTCAAGACCACCCCGGCGACGACGGTCAAGCTGGAGCCGGCCCCGGCCACCGATAAGGAGCGGGCGAACGACCCGAAGGGGTCGTCGACCAAGTTCGTGGCCAAGAACGACGTGTTCAAGAAGGACATGAAGTGGGAGGGCACGATCAGCGGCAAGGTCGGGACCAAGCCGTACTCGGGCGACTTCAAGCAGAAGTAAACGCCCCACACTGCCCCGGCCGCCCGCGCGGCCGGGGCAGCTCCCTTCCCCTCCCAGAGGCCGACGATGCGACCCCGTACTCGCGTCAGTCTGTGCGTCCTGGCCGTCACGGCGGCCGGCGTCCTGGCCCTCACCCTCGTCCCGACCGGCCCGAGCCCGGCCGCCCACAAGCCGCCGGAGAACGACGCCGTCAAGGCGCTGCTCACGGAGCGGCTGGCGGCCCTCGCCGAGATCCATGAGCAGGTGCTCCAGGCGTTCAAGGGCCGTCAGGTCCATTTCTCCGAGGTGGTCGCCGCCCAGTCGGCCCTGCTCCGCGGGAAGCTCGACCTGTGTGAGACGAATGCCGAGCGGGTCAAGGTCCATGAGGAATTGGTGAAGGCGGCCGAGGAGATGAGCGAGGTCGTTCAGCGGATGGTCGAGGCCAAGGTGGCCACCGGCATCGACGCGCTCGAGGCCCGCGTCCAACTGCTCGACGCCCGGATCGGGCTGGAGCGGGCGAAGGCCGCGAAGTAGTCGGCCGCCGCGTACGCACCGGTCGCTCGACGGCCGGGAGACTCGCTGCGGTCCGTCGGACCGGGTCCGGGCCTCCCCCGTCCCGCCCGGTCCTCCCAATTACGGGGCGCGAGGTGACACCATGAGGACGATGCTACTGGCGGCCGGCCTGATCGCCGTCACGACGGGTCCGGCGGCGGCCTTCCCGACCGGCCGGCGGCCGGCCCCGGTGAACCCGCACCCGCTCGACGGGGCGTTCGCCCGGGCCGACACGAACAAGGACGGGTTCCTGGACAAGGACGAACTGGCCAGGGAGTTCCGCGGGCCGAACGCGAAGGCGGTCGTGACCCACTCCGAAGGTTCGGACGCGGCTAAGCCGAAGGTGCACGCCGACGCCGCCCACCCGGACCACACGTTCCTGGAGGTGTACGACGCGGACCACGACGGGCGGATCAGCAAGGCCGAGTTCGAGCGGTACGACCAGCAGGTGCGGGCCGGGCTGCAACGGGCCAAGTCGTTGCAACAGCGGATGACACAGCACCGCCGGCGATGAAAGAGAGGATGCACCGATGACCCACGACCACGCACACGGCACGACCCCCGCCGGCCGGAACGAGAAGCGGCTCACGGTCGTCTTCGTGCTGACCGCCTTCTACCTCGTCGTGGAGGTGGTGGGCGGCCTGCTCACGAACAGCCTGGCCCTGCTCGCCGACGCCGGCCACATGCTCACCGACGTGGCCGGGACCGGGCTCGCGCTGCTCGCCCTCCGGTTCGCCCGCCGGCCGGCCTCGCCCGAGCGGACCTACGGGTTCTACCGGGCTGAAATCCTAGCCGCCCTGACCAACGCCGTCGTGCTCATCGGGGTGTCCTTGTACGTCCTGTACGAGGCGTACCGGCGGTTCCGGGAGCCGCCCGAGGTGCAGAGCCTGCCGATGCTCGCCGTCGCCGCCGTCGGGCTGGCCGTCAACGTCCTGGCGATGTGGCTCTTGCGCGCCGGGTCGGGCGAGAGCCTCAACCTGAAGGGGGCGTACTTCGAGGTGCTGTCCGACGCCCTCACCTCGGTCGGCGTGATTGTCGCCGGCGTCGTGATGTGGGCGACCGGCTGGTATTACGCCGACCCCCTCGTCTCGGCCGGCATCGGCCTGTTCATCCTCCCCCGCACGTGGAACCTGCTGCGGGAGGCCGTCGGGGTACTCCTGGAGGGGACTCCGGCGGACGTGAACCTTACGGCCGTAAGGGAGGCGATCGCAGGGGTCCCGGGTGTTGCCGGGACCCACGACCTGCATGTCTGGTCACTCACCTCGGGGATGAACGCCCTGAGCGTCCACGTCGTCCTGGCGGCCGGGGCCGACCTCGCGGCCGTCCTCACCGGCGTCCACGGTCGGGTGACGGGCGGCTTCCCGATCTCGCACGTCACCGTCCAGGCCGAACCGCCGGGCTGGCAGGAGGGCGAAACGCACCTGTGAGCGGCCCGAAGGTCAGAGCGAGTTCAGGAACGCCATCAAGGCCCGCCGCTTCTGGGCCGGGAGGTCCGCGTACCGGTCCCTCGCCCCGCGGCCCTGGCCGTCGTGGAGCCGGACGGCGGCCTCGATCGTCTTTGCCCGCCCGTCGTGCAGGTACGCCGGCTGGGTCATCAGGCCCCACAGCGGGGCCGTCCGCATCTCCGACCCCCGCCCGGACCCGTCCTCGATCCCGTCCCCCAGCGCGCCCATGTCGTGCACCAGGAAGTCGGAGTACGGGTGGAACGTCACCCGGTCGAGGGCCTTGACCTCGTGCCGCCCGGTCCGCAGCGTCGGCTGGTGGCAGTCGGCGCACCCGATCTGGCGGAACACCGCCTCCCCCGCCCGGACCTTCGCCGTCACCTCCCCCCGCGGCGGCGGGGCGAGGAAGGTGATGAAGTCGGCGAACAGGACGATGTCCTCGACATCCGGCTCGTTCGGGCTCTCGACCGGGTTGAACCGGAGGAGGTCACCCTGCCCCTGCGGGGCGTTCTCCTCGTCGATCTTCCGGCCGTCGGGAGTGCGAATGAACCCGGGGGCGGTGATCCCCATCTCGTCCTTGTAGGCGTCGGCGCAGAAGTCGAAGAGGCTCCCCAGCCCGGCCTTCCAGCCGAACCGGCCGACGACCCGCTCCCCGGTCCGGAGGTCCGGGACGACGTTCGGGCGGCCGGCCGTGTCCGGGTCGTGCCGCCGCTGTTCGCGGGCCAACTCCCGGAACGTCTCGTCCGGGACGGCGTCGACCAGCCCGAGGCCGAACAGGGCCGGCGACCGTCGCCGGGCGACGACCGTGGCCTCCGGCGGGACAACCTCCCCGGCGAACTCGAACCCGTCCCGCCCGACGACCCCCTTCGTCTGGAGGGTCGGCCCGCCGAACCGGACGAGCGGGTCGAACTTCCCGTCCACCACCGCCCCGATGCGGGTCGAGAGGACGGCGCTCCCGCCGCCGGTGGCCCCCCCGTTGTGGCACTCGGCGCACGACCGGCCGTTGAACACCGGGCCGATCCCGTCCGCGTCTCCCTCGACCTCCTCGAACCCCGCCTTGCCGGCGTTGAACCGCGCCAGTTGGGCCGCGGTCAGGCCGGGCAGCGGGTCGCCGAAGTCGGTGCCCCCCGGCCCCGGCGGCTGGCCGCTGGCCCGC
>JAIEQN010001082.1 GCA_019747685.1 Gemmataceae bacterium | reverse complement strand
AGGGGGGACCAGACCGCCCGTCCGTCTTCCACCCCTCCCTTCTTAGGGGAGGGGCCGGGGGAGGGGTCGCCGGCCGCCGGCGACTGGGAGCCGGTGCCCGACACGCAGCTCAAGGCGAAGTTCGACGCCTGGGTGAAGGACAAGATCGGCCTCGACTACGAGACGTTCACCTCGTCAGTCCTGTTGTTGCAAGGAAAGTCGGAAAAGCTGCTCGACTCGACCCCGGCCGGGCGGGCCGGGGTGCTGGCCCGGATCGTCGACCTGGAGCGCTACCAGAAGCTGCACGGCAAGGCCGACGACCGCCGGCGGGAGTTCAAGGCCCGGCTCGACGGGCTGGCGAATCAACTGGCCGGCCTGCGGGACGTGACCGACGACGAGCTGGCCGCCGCCGCCGACCGGATCGCCCTCGCCGAGGAAGCCCGGGCCGCCGCCCAGGCCGAGATCGATCGGTTGCAGGCCGTCGAACTCCAGGCCCGGAACTGGGCCGACAAGCAGAAGACGCTGGCCGCCGCCCGCGACAAGCTGACCCACGCCGAGGCCCTGCTCGGCCACGCCGTCACCATCGAGAAGGATTTCTCCCGGCTCAAGGAACTCCGCGAGGTCCTGCCGGCCGTCGGGGTGATTGCCACCGAGCGGGGCCGGGCCGCCGAGTCGGAACGCAAGACCGACCGGCTGACCAAGGAGCGCGAGGCGAAGGCCGACACCCGCCGCCAGACGGGGGCGGCCCTCGACCAGTCGCGGAAGAAGCTGGCCGCGCTCAAGAAGACGCTGGCCGAGTCCGAGGCGCAACAGACCAGCCTGAACGCCCGGCTGCGGGAGCTCTCGGCGGTGCTGGAGAAGGTCCGGCAGGCGGAGGACGCCGGGGCCGAGGTGAGGCGGCACGAGGACGAACTGGGGCGGCTCCCGCCCGACCCGGACGCGGCCGTCGCCACGCTCCAGGACGAGCAGCACCGGCTGGCGGCCCTGGCCCCCGTGGTGCCGCTGTTGGTCCGGCTGCACACCGACCGGGCCGAGCTGCGACAGACCCTGCCGAAGGAGGCCGCCGCCCGGGCCGAAGAGGCGAAGCTGAAGGCCGACGGGTTGAAGGCCAAGGCCGATGCCGAGAAGCTGGCCGACGAGCTGACCGCCGCCCGCGAGCGGCGTGGCAAGGCCGACGAGGCCGCCGCCGAGGCCCGGGCGCTGGCCCAGCAGGCCCGGCTGCTGGCCGACGAGTTCCAGACGCTGACCGGGGCGAAGTCGTGCCGGGCCTGCGGCCAAGCCCTGACGCCCCAGCACTTCGCCGCCGAGAAGAGCAAGCGGGACCGGGACGCCGCCGCCGCCGACAAGCGGCAGGCCGACGCCGCCGTCGCGACGACCGCAGCCCGCACCCTCGAAAGCGACCTGACGGCCCGCGAGTCCGCCGCCCGCGACCGGCTGCTGAAGCTCCGCGAGGCGTTCAAGGAGAAGGCCGGCGAGGTGAAGCAGGCGGCCGCCGACCTGGACCGGCTGGCCCGGTCGTGCCGGGAGTCGTACATCGGGCTGCCCGACGCCTTCAAGCAGAAGGTCGCCCCGGCCCCGCCGGAGGACTGGACCAAGACGACGTACCCCGAGCGGGACGAGCTGTCGACCCTGCACAAGGAGGTCGGCACCGCCGACGAGGTCGGGCGGAAGCTCCGGGCGGCCCTGGACGCCGCCAACAAGGCCCGGACGATCCGGGCCAAGCTCGACGCCGCCCGCGACCGCCTCACGAAGGTCCGCGAGGGCCTGCCCCCCGGCGACCCGGCCAGGCTCCGGCAGGACCACGCCGACGCCCAGTCGGCCGACGTGGCGGTGGCCGGCCAGATCAAGGCGACCAAGGCCGAGATCACCCGGACCGAGGCCGACGCCGACCGCCACCAACGGGCACTCTCCGGACTCGACTCCGAACTCGTCGGGATCAACGAGAAGCTGAACGGCGAGGAGGCCAGCCGGGGGCAGAGCCGGCAGACGATCGACCAGATGACCCGGTCGCTGCCGGCCGGATGGCAGAAACTGGCCGAGACCGCCGGGATGACCGAGCGGGCCAGGTGGCAGGACGAGGTCGAAACGCTCGTCGGGAAGGGTACGGAGGAGAAGTACACGAACCTGAAGGCGGCCCGCGGCGGGCTGGAGTCGCTGCGGGCCGAGATCGCCACGCTCGAACAGGAGGCCGACGCCTTCCCGGACGAGGCCCGCCGGCCGCCGGACGAGGTGAAGGCCCTTGTCGCCGCCGCCCGCAAGGGGCTGGACGAGCGGAACCGCGACCTGCTCGCGGCCCAGCGGGAGAAGGGCCTGCTCGACGGCTACCGCCAGCAGCGGGCGGACCTCGGCGAGAAGTACAAGGCGGCCGACGCCGAGTACAGCCGGTACAAGACGCTCGCGGAACTGCTCGGTCGGGACCGGCTCCAGCGGCACCTCGTCCGCACCGCTGAGCGGCAGATCGTCAGCTACGCCAACGCCGTCCTGGATCGCCTGAGCGGCGGGCAACTCTTCCTGAAGCTGGTCGGCACGGACGAGGGGACGGCGGCCGACAAGGCCCTCGACCTGGAGTGCTCGAACCGGGTGACGGGGGGTTCGCCGATCAACGTGGCGTTCCTGTCGGGCAGCCAGCGGTTCCGGGTGGCGGTGGCCCTGGCCCTGGGCATCGGCCAGTACGCCGGCAAGCAGCACCGGCCGATCGAGAGCGTCATCATCGACGAGGGGTTCGGGTGCCTGGACCGGGCCGGCCGGCAGGTGATGATCCAGGAGCTACAGAACCTCCGCGGCCACCTGCACTGCATCCTGCTGGTGTCGCACCAGGAGGAGTTCGCCGACGCCTTCCCGGACGGCTACCGGTTCGAGCTGCACGACGGCCAGACCCGGGTCAGCCGGTTCCAGCGGTGAGCCGATCCGAACCCGCGGGCGGTCGGGCGTGTCCACCCCGAACCCGTCCCGAGGCCGTCGATGATCCGCCCCGCCGCCCCGGCCGACACGCCCGCCCTGGTCGCCCTGGCCGCCGCCACCGGAATCTTCAAACCCGGCGAGGCCGAAGCCCTGCTCGGCGGGGTACTCGACGCCCTCCACGCCGGCCAACTCGGGGACGGCCACCGGGCAGACGTGTGGGTCGACGGGCCGGACGGCACCCCGGCCGGGTGGGTCTACTTCGCACCGACCCCGAACGCCGACCGGGTGTGGGACCTGTGGTGGATCGGGGTCGACCCGGCCCGCCAGGGGCGGGGGGTCGGCACCGGGCTGTTGCGGCACGTCGAGGCCGCCGCCCGGGCGGCCGGCGGCCGGCTGCTGGTGATCGAGACGAGTTCGCTCCCGGCCCTCGACCCGACCCGCCGGTTCTACGCCAAGCACGGGTACGCCGCCTGCGGCCGGGTCCCGGACTTCTACGCCGACGGGAACGACAAGGTCATCACCGCCAAGCGGCTGACCCCGGCCTGCGGCCCGGGCTGACCGGCCCCGCCCGGCCGCCCAGTTCGGTGTCTGTGGAGCGCGGGCCTCCGGCCCGCTGCGGGCCGGAGGCCCGGGCTCCAGGCCTACACGCACACCTCGACCGTCAGGAACTGGTCGGGCTCCCGCTTGTACAGCTCGGCCGCCTTCCGCAGGGTGCGGATGCGGTCGTCGTGCCACGGGTTTTCGAGCGTCGGCATGGTGTCCTGGTACGGGAAGTCGTCCAGCAGCTCCCGGCGGATCATCATCGCCCGGACCTTGCGGATCCGCTCCTCGCCGACCACCTCGCAGGTCAGGAACAGGGCGTACCGCAGGACCGTCATCGGCTGGCCGGCGTCCTGGCGGATGTTCCCGGCCACGAAGTGCTCGGCCACCGCGTTCAGCACGAAGTTCAGGAGGAACCACCGGTCGTCCTTGGCGATCGGCATCAGCGGGTTGTCCTTGGTCGTCGTCCGGGCGGCGGCCAGCACCTTGTCCACCGCCAACGGGTTCAGGAACACCTCGTCCAGCGACCGCTCCAGGACGGTGCGGATTTTCAGCGTCCCGTCGGCGAAGATGTTCAGGCTGACGATGATCCGGTCCAGGAACTCCTTGGCGTGCCACTGCTTGCCGGCCTTGTACCGGCCGTACCACCGGCCGGCGAAGAAGGTGATGGTCGAGGTGACGGCCGCCACCAGGGCGGTGATGACCGTCCGCTTCAGGACCTCCCCGGCGTCGTCGGCGGTGTCGGCGAACAGCGGCGTCATCGGCGTCGGCCCGGGTGGTGGGGGCGGTATTGTAGCCCACCTTCTGGTGGCACAGGCCTCCCGGCCTGTGGGTGTCTGCACGGGCCGGGAGGCCTGTGCCACCAAGCCGAGCGCTCAGCCCGGCAGGCGGCCCAGCAGGTTAACCAGTTCCACGGCGGTGACGGCGGCCTCGAACCCCTTGTTCCCGGCCTTCGCCCCGGCCCGGTGGACGGCCTGCTCCAGGGTGTCGCAGGTGAGGACACCGAAGACGACCGGGACGTTCGCGTCCAGGGCGGCCTGGGCGATGCCGCCGGCGGCGGCCCCGGCGACGTGGTCGTAGTGGTCGGTGTCGCCGCGGATGACGCACCCGAGGCAGATCACCGCCGCGTACTTCCCCGACTTGCCGAGCCGCCGGGCGACGAGCGGCAGCTCGAACGACCCGGGGACCCGGACCAGGTCGACCCGGTCGTCGGCCACCCCGTGCCGCCGGAGGGCGTCGAGCGCCCCGAGGACGAGCTGGTCGACGACGACCCCGTTGAACCGGGCGGCGGCCAGGGCGAACCGCCCGGCCGGGGGGGAGAAGTCGCCTTCGTAGACGGTCGGCATGGGCACCTCGGCGGCCGGTCCGGGGTAGTGTACGGGCCCGGCGGCCGGCGGATTTCGGCCCCGGCCGGAACCGGTCCGGTCGGGGCCGGTATTTTCCGGATTGTCGTTGACAACCCTACACCGCCGGGATGAACTGACGGGTGAACGGCCGGTGACGGACGCCCACCCGACCTCGCCGACAGCACGTCCGGGAGCGGATCCGAAGTGGGCATCCCCGGCCGCCGGGCCGACCGGCCCGGCAACCGACACCCCGACTTCGGAGGACTCCCGATGGCCCGATCATTCACCACCCCGTTGCGGCGGGCGGCTTCCCGGGGCGGGTTCCGCCTGCTGGCGGCCGGGCTGCTGTGTCTGCTCGTCGCCGGCCCGGCCGGGGCGACCATCATCGGCGGGGCGGTCACCGGCGGGACGGCCTTCGGCCAGGGCGGGGTGTTCGTCAAGCTGACCCCGCCGCTGATGAACCCGTTCGGCCCGCCCAACAGCGTCGGCAACGACACCTTCCAGAGCCCCAACCTGTTCGGGTTCGACGAGGACCAGAACATCTTCCTGGCCGCCCCGCTGGCGACCGATGTCGGGCTCAACCCCATCCCGGCCGGGATGACGGTGGCCAGCCACTACATCTTCTTCGACCCGGAACGGGGCACGTCGATCGTCGGCACGGTCGACTTCGACTCGGACGTGGTCGCCATCATCACCAGCCGGGGCAACCTGATCGCCAGCGACTTCCTGGCCAACACCGGGGTGAACTACCTGAGCCCCGGGGCCCGGGGGCTGGAGGCCGGGGACTCGGTCACGATCAGCGGCCCGCGGCAGATCCTCTTCGACACCCGGGCCTCCTCGCCGGGGGACTACGTCCGGGTGCTGACCGAGTTCTCCCCCGGGGCGGTGGTGCCCGAGCCGGCGAGCCTGGTGCTGGCCGGGGCGGGGGCGGCCGCCCTGGCCGGCTACGCCCGCCGGCGCCGGGCGGTGGCCGGGTAGGCCGGTGGTCGGGGCGCCCGTGTCCGGTTTCGCGGGCCGGCTCCGCTTATCCGGGTGAGGCCGGTTAGGGTGGGGTCGCCCGGCCCGGCCGGCCGGGGCCCGACCCCGCCCCGGGAGACGACGATGGCCGCGCCCACCGCCGGCCTCACGGACGCCGTGGGGGTCCACGACGGGAAGCCGTGCCCGAACCGACCGGCCGACGTGCGGCTGGTCAAGGAGCGGCTCAACGCCCACGCCGGGCGGTTCGGGCTGGCCCGGCCGCTGGACGTCACCAACCCGCACTGCGGGGACACCACCCGCAAGGCGATCGAGGACTTCCAGCGGCCGGTCAGGCGGAAGGAACCGCCGTACGGCCGGGTGCTACCGCTCGCCCGGGGCGGGACCACCCTCAAGGCGTTGCTCGCCGCCCCGGCCGGGGCCGCCGGCGAGTGGGGGGCGACTCGTCCCGGTGGACCCAGGACAAGAAGCTCAGGAGCCTGAACCCCCTGTTCCGGGCCAAGGTCGGGGCGGTCCTGGCCCGGCTCCGGAAGCGGGGCTTCCAGCCGAGCGTCTTCTACGGGTGGCGGTCGGTGGCGGTCCAGCGGGAGCTGGACCGGCTCCGGCGGACGAAGGTGACATTCAGCTCCCACAACGCCCAGCGGAAGGACGGCACCGCGAACGCCTACGCGGCGGACATCGTCGACGCCCGGTGGGGCTGGGCCCCGGCGGCGAAGGCGAACGGGTTCTGGGCGGCGCTGGGGGAGGAGGCGAAGGCGGCCGGGCTGGTCTGGGGCGGGTCGTGGGCCACGTTCCCCGACCTGGCCCACGTCCCGTACCACCCGAACTCGCCCCTGGCCCAGGTCAAGCGGGAGAGCGGGCTCTGAGGCCGGCGGCGGCCCCGGCCGGACGGGCGCGGGGCGGCGACGCGGCCGGGGCGACCACCCCGGAGGCGGCCGATGAACCTCTACCGGGACGCCGACTACCAGCGGGGGAAGTACGCCGCCCTCGAAGGGTTCCTCAGGTTCGAGGTGCCCCGGTTCGTCCGCCAGCACCCGACCGTCTGCCGGGCGGTCCTCAAATACGGGTTCGGGTACGACAACGACACGCCCCGGCCGCCTGCCCGCGGGTCGATCGTGTCGACGCCCCTGGGGCGGCTGAACTTCGCCCTCCTGTGGACCACCCCGCCCCTGTACCTGGTGATGCAGACCCGGGGGCGGTGCTCGGCGAGCTGATCGGCGGGACGAGCAACATCCGGCTCAACCCCAAACTGGTCGACCGGTGGGAGACCTTGCGGGCCCGGCGGTACGTGTACGGGCTCAAGCCGGTCGAGCACTTCGAGTACCTCGACCGGGTGCTGATGGTCACCGTCGTCCACGAGCTGGTCCACCACCTCCAGCACTCGTCGGCCGGCGGCCCGGTCCCGGACCCAACCAGGGGCCACTTCGTGGACACCTTCCACCGGGAGGCGTTCGGCCCGCTGTGGCCGAGCAAGTACTGGGCCCCGAACGACTACGACCTGCGGCAGGCGGGCGTCCCCTGACCCGGGCGGGAGGCGACGATGAGCCAACGCGACGTGGCGGTCAGCCGGCTCCCCGAGGCCCGGCGGTGGGTGCGGGGCGCGCTCCGCGAGCTACAGAAGTACGCCGAGGCCGGGTTCATCGACAAGCGGCCCGACGCCGACCAACTGCCGGCGTTCGCCGGCCTGAAGACCCACTTCCACGTCACCCGGGATTGGCCGTCGACGGTTTTCATCCGGTTGGCCTACTGGCGGATCCTGGGCGTGCTGTCCAACCCGGACTTGTTCCAGGACGGGCCGCAAGAGGCCCCGGGCGAGCCGGCGTACAACGACTCGGACGCGATCGGGGGGCGGCCCCGTTCGTCGTCTCGATCGCCCCGCTCTACACCAAGTGCGGGCCGCTGACCCAGGTCCACGCGCTGGTCCACGAATCGACCCACTACCTGTCGCCGCAAATCCTGTTCTCCGTCGACGTCTACCGCGGCGGCGGCCACGAGTACGAGAACCTGACCGCGCCGAGGGCGATCCGGAACGCGGACGGCTACGCCTACTTCGCCATGCAGATGGCCAAGGGGGTCGATCAGGTCCTGACCCTCAGCGCGTGACGAGTCGTCCGCGGCGGGCGGCGGCGGCGGGCTCACCCCGACGGGTCGGGCGGTGGAGGCGGCACGGGCACCCCGGCGGCCGGGCCGGGCGT
>JAIEQN010000444.1 GCA_019747685.1 Gemmataceae bacterium | reverse complement strand
ACGAACACGGCCACGCTGGCGTCGTGCCCGCCCAGCACCTCCATCGTCTTCAGGTACATCTGCTGGTTGAACCCGAGGCCGCCGTACTCGGTCGGGATGGTCAGCCGGTAGACCCCGAGGTCGGCCAGCCCTTTGATGACCGCGTCCGGGATGCGGGCGTCCCGGTCGATGGCCATGTGGTCGATCGACGCATCGGCATACGCCTTGACCTTGCCGGCCATCTCGTCGGCCTTGACCTGCTGTTCGGTGCTGAGGGCCGGGTACGGGAACAGGAGGTCGGCCTTGAACCGGCCGAAGAACAGGGCCTTGGCGAACCCCACGTCCGGGCCGGCGATCAGCTCCTCCACCTGCTTCCGCTGCTCGGCGATCTGGGCGGCGGTCAGGGCCATCGGACGAACCCCCGAATGGGACGGAGAGGGCGGGGTGACGAGTCTCTCCGTATTGTACCCCATCGGGGCGGCCGGCGGGCCCGCCGGTGGTGCCCGGGTCTGGTGGCACAGGCCTCCCGGCCTGTGCGGCTCCATGCACAGGCCTCCCGGCCTGTGCCACCAGACCCGGGCTGTACCCGCCCGCCGTACCGGAGCCGCGCCGTGAACCCCTCCCCCCGTGACGGCCTGCCGTCCCTGGCCGACCTCGCCGCCGCGGCCGCCGCCCCGCTCCTGCCGGTGGACCACGACCGCATCCGCCGGGCGGTCCGGGAAATCCTGTTGGCCGTCGGCGAGGACCCGGACCGGGAGGGGCTGCGGGAGACCCCCGACCGGGTGGCCCGGATGTACGCCGAGGTCTTCGCCGGGCTGCACACCGACCCGGCCGTCCACCTCCGCAAGACGTTCACCCAGCGGGCCGACGAGATGGTCCTGGTCAAGGACATCGAGTTCGCCTCGTGCTGCGAACACCACCTCCTGCCGTTCACCGGCCAGGCCCACATCGGGTACGTCCCGGACGGGCGGGTGGTCGGGCTGTCGAAGCTGGCCCGGGCGGTGGACGCCGTCGCCCGCCGGCCGCAGGTGCAGGAGCAGATGACCGAGCAGTTGGCCGACCTCATCATGGCGGAACTGAACCCCCGGGGGGTCGGGGTGATCGTCGAGGCCAGCCACAGCTGCATGACCATCCGGGGCGTCCGCAAGCCGGGGTCGATGACCATCACCAGCGCCGTCCGCGGGCTGTTCCGGGCCAACCCGGCCACCCGGGCCGAGCTGATGTCGCTCGTCTTCGGGGGTCGTTAGTTTCGAGTTTCGAGTTTGAAGTTTCGAGTCGGCTGGGTCATCCCGGAACCGCCGCGCGGTGGAGTGGCCGGCCTGGTAAACTGGGGGTGAGGACTCGAAACTTCAAACTCGAAACTCGAAACTTGGCTGATCCCGACCAACTTCAAGACGACCTGCGGAAGTCGTTCCGCGGCCGGCTCGCGCTCGACCCGGTGACCCGCGGGCTGTACGCGACCGACGCCAGCCCCTTCCAGGTCACGCCGCTCGGGGTCGCCGCCCCGGCCGACGCCGAGGACCTTCAGGTCCTCGTCCGGTACTGCCACGAGCACGCCATCCCGATGGTCGCCCGCGGGGCCGGGACCGGGGTGGCCGGCGAGTCCCTCGGGCCGGGGCTGGTCGTCGACCTGAGCGTCCACTTCCGCCGGATCACCCACGTCGGCCCGGAGACGGTGACGGCCGAGCCGGGCGTCGTCTACGCCGAGCTGAACGCGGAACTGGCCGAGCACGGCCGGCGGTTCGCCCCCGACCCAGCCAGCGGGGCGAGCTGCACCGTCGGCGGGATGGTGGCCACCAACGCCTCCGGCGGGAACGCCGCCCGGTACGGGTACACCCGGGATCACGTCGCGGGGTTGGGGGTGGTGTGGGACTCGGGCACGGCCGACCTCGTCGGCCAGGGGTCAGGGGCCAGGGGTCAGGGGTCAGAACGGACCGGGGAAGTCCGGGCCGCGACCGAGGCCCTGGTCCGGGCGAACCAGCAACTCCTCCACCTGACCCGGCCACACACCCCGTTCAACCGGTGCGGCTACCTCCTGCACGACGTACTCACCCCGACCGGCCTCGACCTGGGTAAGGTCCTGGTCGGGTCGGAGGGGACGCTCGGGTTCGTCACGTCCGTGACCCTCCGGACGGTGCCCCTGCCCGGCGGGACGTGCGTGACCCTCCTCGGCTTCCCGACGGTCGACGCGGCCGCCCGGGCGGCCCTCGACCTGCGGGCGTACGGCCCGGTCTCCTGCGACCTGCTCGACCGGCGGCTGCTCGCCCTGTCCCGGCCGGCCGGGCTGTCCCCGTCGGCCGCCGGGGCCGCCCTGGTGGTGGCGTTCGAGGCCGACACCGCCCGGGAAGCGACCGAGCGGGCCTGGGGGGCGGTCGAGGGCCTACGGGCGGCCCACCGGCTCGCCGTCCTGGCCGACCCGACCGCCGACCCGGACGGGGCCGCCCGGGCCCGGGCCGTCCGGACGGCCGCCGTCTCCGGGCTGTACGGGTTGGGGGCCGGCCCCCGGCCGGTGGCGTTCATCGAGGACATCGGGGTCCCGCCGGACGCCCTCCCCGAGTTCCTGGCCAAGGCGACCGAGGCCCTCCGCCGGTTCGACCTGACCGGGTCGGTCTTGGCCCACGCCCTGGCCGGCCAGGCCCACGTCCGGCCGCTCGTGGACCTGGACGACCCGGCCGACCGGGCGAAGCTGTGGCCGGTGGCCGAGGCCGTCCACGCCTTGGCCCTGGCGCTCGGCGGGACGGTCAGCACCCAGCACGGGACCGGGATCGCCCGGACCCCGTGGGTGGAGCGACAGTACGGCCCGGTGCTGCACGTGTTCCGCGACCTCAAGCGCATCTTCGACCCGAAGAACCTGCTCAACCCCGGCAAGATCGTCGGCCCGGACCCGAGCCGGCCGGCGTGGCCGCTTCGGGCGGTGGGCGGTGGGCGGTGGGCGGTGGGCGGTCCGGACAAGACCGAGGCACCGGACCCGAAGCCGGATGCCCGCTACCCGATCGACGTGGCCGGCGAGGCGGCCAAGTGTACCGGGTGCGGCGATTGCCGGTCCCGTCTGACGGCCCCGGAAGCCGCACTAAACACTCAAACGCTCAATACTAAACACTCCCCGAGGATGTGCCCGGCGTTCCGGGCCGACGGCCGGGAGGAGGCGTCGCCCCGGGCCCGGGCGAACCTGTTCCGGCTGCCGGACGGGGCCGCCGGGGACGGGGCCGGGCCGGTCGCCGAGCTGTGCCTGAACGCCCGGGTTTGCCGGGACGAGTGCCCGGCCAAGGTGGACGCCTGCCGGCTGGCCCTGGCCGCCCGGGCGGCGCGGGTCCGGGACCACGGCCTGTCCCGGGCCGACTGGGTGCTGGCCCGGTCGGCGTGGTTCGCGGCGGCCGGCAGCAACTTCGCCCCGGTCCTCAACGGCGTGCTCGGCCGGCGGTCGGCCCGGTGGGTGGTGGAGAAGCTGTTCGGCGTCTCCCGCCGCCGCCGGCTGCCGGCGTTCGCGGCCCGGCCGTTCCTCCGCCGGGGCCAGCGCGGAACCCGGAACCCGGAACGGGGAGCGGAAGACACCGCCGGGGTCCGGGTTGTGTACCTCGTGGACACGTTCGCCAACCACGCCGACCCGCTGATCGGGGAGGCGGCGGTGGCGGTGCTGCGGCACCACGGGGTCGAGGTGGTGGTCCCGGCCCGGCAGGTCGGGTGCGGGATGGCCCCGCTGGCGGCCGGCGACGTGGACGCCGCCCGGGCGGCGGCCCGGCGGAACGTCCGGGTGCTGGCCCCGCTGGTCCGGGACGGCTACCGGGTGGTCTGCTCCGAGCCGACGGCGGCCCTGATGCTGTCCGAGGACTACCCGATCCTGCTGGACGACCCGGACGCCGCCCTGGTGGCCGCGAACACCGTCGAACTGACGACCTTCCTGGGCGAGCTGCACCGGGCCGGGCGGCTGCGGACCGACTTCGCCGCCCTCGACCTGACCCTCGGGCACCACGTCCCGTGCCACGTCAAGGCCCTGCGGGGGCCGGTCGCCGGGCCGGGGCTGCTGGCCCTCATCCCCGGGGTGACGGTCCACACGATCGACGCCGGGTGTTCCGGGATGGGCGGGACGTGGGGGCTGAAGGCCGAGAACTTCGCGGCGTCGCTGGCGGCCGGCCGGCGGATGTTCGCCGAACTCGACCGCCCGCGGGTGCTGTTCGGGTCGACCGAGTGCGGGGCCTGCCGGATGCAGATGCAGCAGGGGACCCGGAAGCGGACCCTCCACCCGGTGCAGTACCTGGCCTATGCGTATGGGCTACTGCCCGAGGTCGAGGCCAAGCTGCGGAAGCCGCTCGGGTGGCTGGTGTCGGATTAGGGGGCCCGGGGTTCCACCCCGGGCTATGCTGTGCGACCCCTTCAGGGTCGGATGCCCGGCCGTCGCAGGCTGAAAGCCTGCCACAACGTAGCCCGGGGTGCAACCCCGGGCCCGCACCCGGGCGTTCACCGGTCACGACCATGACCCACACCGTCCGCCTGTTCGCCCGGGGCCGGGAGCTGGCCGGGGCCGACGCCGTCCCGGTCGAGCTGCCGGCCGGGGCGACCGTCGCCGACCTCCGGCGGGCACTGGCCGAGCGTTATCCGGCCCTGGCCGGGCTGCTGGCCGCGTCGGCCGTAGCCGTCAACCACGACTTCGCCGAGGACGCCGATGTCATCGCCCCCGCCGACGAACTCGCCGTCATCCCCCCCGTCAGCGGCGGCTGACCGGTCGCCCCGGGCGAAGCGGATCGCCGCCGCGGTCGTGAACGCGTTCGTGGCCACGGTCGTCGGCACTGTCCTGTTGGTCTTGTGCTTCTTCCGCTGGCCGGCGCGAGCCGGCGTCTGGGTCCAGCCCGACGAGGTCGACTCCGGCGGCTTCGGTCCTTACGGCCTCACGGTCTGGGAGGTGTCACCGCTCCTCTCGCCGTGGCCCCGGTACGAGGTCTGGGTCACGCGGCGCGGCGACCCGTACTACGGCCAGGCCACCGGGTACGAATTCCACAACTCCGGCGGCGAGGAAGACTACTTCGACCGGTGCCAAGTTGATTGGACGCCGGACGGCATCACCCTGACCGAGCCGACCGGGCACCGGCTGTTCATCCCCGAATCCGCATTCGTCGGCGGCCGCTGACCGCGTATCCTGGCCATCGGACCCAGGGCTCGCGCCCTGGGCTACCGGCCGTCGTCCCTCCGGGACTTCCGATCGGAAGCCGCGGAGCGGCGACGGAACGTAGCCCAGGGCGCGAGCCCTGGGTCCGGCCCGGCGATCGTGTATCCTGACGGTATGGCCCGGCTGACCCGCGACCCGATCGACCACCAGGCGCTGACCGAGGCGGTCCGGTCGCCGCGGTGCGGGGCGGTCGTCCTGTTCCTCGGGACGGTCCGCGACCTGACCGGCGAGTTCGTGACGGCCTACCTCGACTACGAGGCCTACGAGCCGATGGCCGAGCGGAAGCTGGCCGAGATCGAGGCCGAGGTCACCCGCCGCTGGCCGGCCGCGACCGTGGCGATGGTCCACCGGCTCGGCCGGCTCGCCCCCGGCGAGGTGAGCGTGGCCGTGGCGGTCGCGTCGCCCCACCGGGCCGAAGCGTTCGACGCCGCCCGGTACGCGGTCGACGCGCTCAAGGAGTTGGTTCCGATCTGGAAGCGGGAGAACGCCCCGGACGGAACCGGGGACTGGGTGCATCAATCCGCCAAGCCCATTCCTGGTGGCACAGGCCTCCCGGCCTGTGCGGCGGGAGCACAGGCCGGGAGGCCTGTGCCACCGAAACCCGACCCCGACCGGGGAACCCGCGCATGAGCACTGTACCCACCGTCTACCTGGCCCGGCACGGCGAGACCGAGTGGTCGAAGTCCGGCCAGCACACCGGCCGGACCGACATCCCGCTGACGCCCCAGGGCGAGGCCGACGCCAAACGGATCGGCACCCGGCTGGCCGGCATCGCCTTCGCCCGGGTGTTCGCCAGCCCACTCGGCCGGGCCAAGCGGACCGCCGAACTCGCCGGCTTCACCGCCGAGCCGGACCCCGGCCTGTTGGAGTGGAACTACGGCGAGTACGAGGGGCTGAAGACGGCCGAGATCCGCCAGAAGCGGCCGGGCTGGGACCTGTTCCGGGACGGCTGCCCCGGCGGCGAGTCGGTCCAACGGATTTCCGACCGGGTCGACGCCGTGGTGGCCCGGCTCAAGGGGCTGTCCGGGAACCTCTTGCTGTTCGCCCACGGGCACGTCCTGCGGGTGCTGGCGGCCCGGTGGGTCGGCCAGCCGGTCCCGTTCGGCCGGGCCCTCTTGCTCTCCACTGCCACCGTCAGCATCCTCGGGTTCGACCACCACGCGATGGACGAGCCGGCCCTGAAGCTGTGGAACGACGACCGGCACCTCGGATAACGCGGAACCCGGAGCGCGGAACGCGGAACGAAAGACACGGAACGGGCCGACGGGTGACGACACGACGACCGCTACGTCTGGCGACTGACCCGGGGCCGGTTCTCGGTTCCGAGTTCCGCGCCCCGGGTTCCGCGCTGGCCGACCGCTTCGGTCGGACCCACACCAACCTCCGGGTGAGCGTCACCGACCGGTGCAACCTCCGCTGCACCTACTGCATGCCGGAGGAGGTGGAGTTCCGGGACCGGGCCGAGCTGCTGACCTTCGAGGAGATCGCGGCGTTCGCGCGGGTGGCCGCCGGGCTGGGGGTGGACAAGGTCCGCCTCACCGGCGGCGAGCCGCTCGTCCGCAAGGACCTGCACAAGCTGGTGCGGATGCTGGTGGGCATCCCCGGCATCCGGGACGTGGGGCTGACCACCAACGGCGTCCTGATGGCGGAACAGGCCCGGGACCTGTACCGGGCCGGGCTGCGGCGGGTGAACGTGTCGCTCGACACCCTCGACCCGGGGCGGTTCCGGGAGCTGGCCCGGCGGGACGCCCTCGGCCGGGTGCTGGCCGGGCTGGACGCCGCGGATGAGGCCGGGTTCCGCATCAAGGTCAACGCCGTCGCCCTGCGGGGCGTGACGGACACGGACGCGGTGCCGCTGGCCCGGTTCTGCCGCGGCCGGGGGTACGAGCTGCGGTTCATCGAGGCCATGCCGATCGGGGCCGACCCGTGGGACCGGTCGGCCGTCTTCCCGGCCGACGAGCTGCTGGAGCTGCTCGGCCGCGCGGTGTCGCCGCTGACGCCGGTGCCGGATCAAGACCCGCACGCCCCGGCGACGGAATACGAGTACGCCGACGGCGGCGGCCGAGTCGGCGTCATCGCATCCGTCACCCGGCCGTTCTGCAACGCCTGCAACCGGCTCCGGCTGACGGCCGACGGGAAGGTCCGGAACTGCCTGTTCGCCCTGGACGAGTTCGACGTGAAGCCGCTCTTGCGGGCGGCCGACCCGGACCCGGGGGCGGTGGCCGACGTGATCCGCACGGCCGTCGGGGCGAAGTGGGCCGGGCACGGGTTCAACGCCGCCGGGTACGTCAAGCCCGGCCGCACGATGCACGCGATCGGGGGGTAGTTTGGCGCACAGGCCGGGAGGCCTGTGCCACCAAGCCAGACTTCCTGGTGGCACAGGCCTCCCGGCCTGTGTAGCGGGTAACGGGGGACGCCGCCATGACGCCGGACGACTTCGACGACGGGTACGACCCGTCCGAGGACACGGACGCGACCATCCGCCGGCTGGAGGCCGAGGTGGTGCGGCTGCACGCCGCCCTGGACCAGTTGGCCGCCGAGTTCCGGGAGCAGAAGGCCGAGCAGGAGGAGCTGAAGCGGCGGATCGAGGAGGTCGAGCGGGCCATCGCCCGAGGGGAGGCCCGGCGGAAGCGGGCGCGGTACACCGTCCCGCTGTGGCTGCTCTTCTGGTCGGTCGTCTGGGCGGTGGTGCTCAACTACCTGATGTCCTGACCGGCCGGCGAGCGGGGGCCGTCCGGCCCCCGCTCGCCGGGACGTTGGGTTAACCCTGGGTCGGCTGGCCCGGG
>JAIEQN010001091.1 GCA_019747685.1 Gemmataceae bacterium | reverse complement strand
GCCGCGCTCTAGCGCCGCGCCAGCGTCACGCCCCCCACCAGCACCGCCCCCCGCCCCCGCCCCCCCCCCCCCCCGGTTTCGGGCCCCGTTCCCCTCACCCGGTCCCCGTCGCTCCGCTCCGGGAACCACCCTCTCCCCCAAGGGGAGAGGGTCAAGTCTCGTGATCCCGTCGGCCTCCCGGCCTGTGCCCTCTTCATTTCTCATTTGCATTTCACGCCGGGGTCGTAACGATGGAATTGGCCGGCGGCCGGGGGCCGCCGCGCGTCCGGTTTCCCACACTCTCTCCGGGGTGCTCCGATGCGGGCTTCACGGTGGGTCGCGGCGGTCCTGTTCGCGGCCGGGGCGGTGGCGGTGATCGAGGCCCAGCCGCCCCGCGGCGGCGGGTTCGGCGGGTTCGGCCAGGGCGGCGGGGTGAACGCCCGGGTGCTCGACAACGCCGCCCTCCAGGCCGAGCTGAAGGTCACCGCCGACCAGAAGGAGAAGCTCCGCCCGCTGGCCGACAAGCAGAAGGAGATGATGCAGCGGGGCGGGGAGATCTTCAAGGAGGCGGCCGGGGACAAGGAGCGGATGAAGGAGCTGTTCGCCGAGAACCAGGAGCGGCAGAAGAAGTTCCAGGACGAGGTGAAGGCCGAGCTGACCAAGGTCCTGACCGCCGACCAGCAGGTCCGGCTGAAGCAGGTCGGCCGGCAGGTCGCCGGGGTCCGGGCGTTCGCCGACGACGAGGTGGCCGCCGCCCTCAAGCTGACCGACGAGCAGAAGGGGAAGATCAAGGGCATCGGCGACGACCTGCAGAAGGACATGCGGGAGATGTTCGGCGGGGGCGGCAAGGGGGGCGGCGGCAAGGGCGGGTTCGACCCCGAGCGGATGGCCGAGAACCAGAAGAAGATGGAGAAGCTGAACAAGGCCGCCCTGGGCGAGGTCCAGGACGTGCTGACCGACGACCAGAAGGCGAAGTGGAAGGAGCTGGTCGGGGACCCGTTCGACACCAGCAAGTTGAACCAGTTCGGCGGTGGCCCGAAGCGGCCGAAGGACTGACCCGGTCCCGTCCGTCGCTCGGTGATTTGTCCCGGTGGCACAGGCCTCCCGGCCTGTGCGGCTTGAGAAGCACAGGCCGGGAGGCCTGTGCCACCGGGGCGGCCGGCCTCCGGACCGGCCACCCCATCACATCTGTTCCGGCAACCCGTTGCCCGCCCGGGTCAGTCGAGGGTCGCCACCTCGCCCCCGTCCCGGGTCCCGTAAGCCCGCCAGGTGGCCGGGTTGACCGACGGGGCCACCGTCCGGACCGACCCGTCCATCAAGAGCACGTTCACCACCCCGCCGGTGTGGTAGCTCCGGCTGGTGACGATCGAGTACGACGGCTTGGAGGCGTGCGACCCCTCCACCTGGGTCAGCACGTCCACGTCGACCGGGGCCGTCGCCCCCGACGGGGTGAACAGCACCTTGGTGTTCGGCGGGAAGACGAACGAGAACCCGGTCTGGTGGCTGGGCGAGTCGGTCCACTCGGTGTGGCCGATCTCCCCGCGGTAGGTGCCGGTCGCGGCCATCGCCGCCACCTCGTCCACCGACGCCGGGAACGCGGCCCCGACCGCGGCCGGGGTGCTGGTGTTGCGGGCGTACGGCTGGTACGCCTTGACCTCGGCGAACCCGATGGTGTTGCTCATCCCGTCCCGGAAGCTGGCCGGCTTGGTCCAGCTCGTCTTGCCCAGTGCCGACACCGGGATGGCCCCGTCCCCGCCCCGGCCGGCGACCGGGTCCCAGACGAAGTAGGTGCCGAAGTTGGCCGCGTAGTTCAGCGGGTAGGTGATCTTCGGCGGGGTCCCGCCCTGGTCCCGGGGCTGGTCCTTGACCTCGCTCGGGCAGAGGTAGACGGCGATCCGCTGCTTGATCACGTCGAGCTGGGTGGCCGGGGTGACGTTCAGGTCGATCAGGGCGTACAGGCTGCCCTGTTCGAGGAACGGCAGGAGCCGGGCCTGGACCGAGTACACGTCCCCGGCCGACGCCCCGACCGGGTACGCGCCGCCCGGCGGGTACGTCTGGGCCACGCTCTCGTAGTTGTGCAGGGCGATGCCGATCTGCTTCAGGTTGTTCTGGCACCTGGCCCGGGCGGCGGCCTCCCGGACCTTCTGGACGGCCGGGAGGAGCAGCCCGATCAGGACGGCGATGATCGCGATCACCACCAGCAGCTCGATCAGGGTGAAGGCGCGACGGGGACGGGATCGGGGCATGGCGGCGTCCGGGTGGGGTGGGAGGACGACCTAGATTACCACCCGGGTCGGGGCCGGGGGAAGGGGGTGGCGCCCGAATCCGGGCCGACGCCCGGCCCGGGGCGTGTCGTGGCTGACGGGAACACCGACCACAGGGCCGGGAAACGGCGAGGCCCGCCGGCGGGCGGTTGGTGCCGGGGCGTATGACGGGGGTCGGTCCGTCTGGCACGGCCCGGCGGGGGGGTTATCATGGACGAAGGCGGATCGGGCCCGCGGCCGTGGGGAGTGCTGCCATGACGGGAATGACGGCGACTTGGGTGAACGGCCAAGTCGTACTCGACGGCCGGGCCGACTGGCCGGAAGGCCGCCGGCTGGTGGTCCGGGAGGACGTACCGGCCGGGATCGAGTTCATGACCGAAGAGGAGCAGGCGGACGACCCGGAGTCGATCCGGCAGTGGATCGAGGACCTCGACTCGATCCCCCCGGTCCCGATCGACCCGGCGGAGGAGGCGGCCTGGCGGGCGTGGGAGGAGGAGATGCGGCGGTACAACGTCGAGGCCGTCCGGCGGCAGTTCGAGGGGGGCGGCCCATGACCCCGCGGCGTTACCTCCTGGACACCGGCCCGGCCCAAGACTACCTGTTCGACCGCCGGGGCGTACCGGGGCGGGTCAAGCGGGCCCGGTCGGCCGGGGCGAAGGTCGGCACCTGCACCCCGGCGTTGGGCGAGGTGGTGGCCGGGCTGGAGGGGAGCGACACCAAGGAGGAGAACTGGGCGATCGCCCGCCGGCGGCTGGGGAAGCTGGTGTGCTGGCCGTACGACACGGCGGCGGCCTATGAGTTCGGCCGGCTGATTGCCGAACTGCGGCGGCTCGGCCGGCCGATGCAGCAGGTCGACATCCAGGTCGCGGCCATCGCCCGGACGCTCGGGAACTGCGTCGTGGTGTCGTCGGACACCGACCTGTCGGCGGTGCCCGGGCTGGTCGTCGAGAACTGGGCGACCGGCTGACGACACGGCGAGGCCCGCCGGCGGGCGGCCGGCGGGCCTCGGGTGACGGTCGTGTCGGCTGCGGGGCGGGTCAGGCGGTGTGGCGTCACCCCGGCACGGCCTCGCCCGGAACGGCCCCGCCGCCGGACAGGATGGCCACGCTCGACACGTCGTCGAAGGTGCTGAACAGCCGCAGGCTGCCGGTCAGGACGTAGAAGTCGGACGACGACCCGGGCCGGGGGTCGAAGGCGACGTTCTCCGGGTGCTCGATGATCGCCCGCTCGCCGCCGTTGAAGTTGATGGCGAACGGCCGGAACGGGGACTGGCGGAGCAGCCGCTGGACCTCCGCACGGACGAGCTCGACCTTCATGGCCCCACCTCCTGCGGGCATTGTATCGCCGGCCACAGGGCCGGTAAACGGCGAGGCCCGCCGGCGGGCGGCCGGCGGGCCTCGGGTGACGGACGACGAACTGGCCTACGACCGACTCATTTCGTCGTCGTCGGGGTACCCGTCGTCGGGGTCCTCGATCTCCCTCTGCCCCTTGACCGTGACGACTTCCCTCTCGCTCCCGTCGGCCCCGGTTAAGACCCTCTGGCTCGCCCAGGCCGCGTAGTACCGCCCACGCCGCTCCCACACCACCGTGATCGCGCTGGTGCGGGCCAGCACCCCGGCGAACTGGTCGGCCGACGTGACCCGCTTCCCGTTCACCCGCACCAGCACGTCCCCCGGCCGCAGGCCCATCCGCCCGGCCAGGCTCCGCGGGAACACCTTCTTGACCAAAGTCCCCCCGCCGGCGTCGGTGATCTCGACGCCGATCTTGATCCCGGCCCGGGCCTGGCGGGCGTCCGCCGCCAGGGCCGCCGTGGCGAGGACCACGGCCCCCACCGTCCTCCGACTGAAGAGTCGCACGGATCGGTCCTCCTCGTTAAGGCAGGTGTCCGGGCGTGACCGCCCGGCGCACTCGTGCTAGGGTTGGGACTGGGAGGTGATCACGCCCTTCTTGTCGGCGTCCGGCCGCAGGTCGACGACGACCGTCTGGCCGGGGGCGGTGAAGCACGCCTGCTTCTGCGCGACCTTGAGCAGCAGGCTCTTCGGGCTGTCCGGGTACTCCGCCTTGACCTCGACGCACACCTGGATCGCCCCCGGGTACCACGGGACGTAGTCCGTCCGCATCTCCCCGGTCTGGCCCAGCGGGGCACCGCCGACCGACACCCTGGCATTGGCCGGGACCAGGATGACCACCTTGCACATCCCGTCGTGCGGCGGGCAGTGGTAGATCGGCGGGCAGTAGTACATCGGGGCCGACCGGGACCGGAACAGGCGGCAGGCGGACGCGGTGTCGGCGGACACGGCCAGGGTGGCCAGGGCGACGGCACAGCTCAGGAACCTCATGGGCGCTCTCCTCGTCGGGGTGACTCTCGAACGGCGCGCGGAACCCCCGCCCGCCCTGCTCGGCCCGATGCGGGCCGGGATAGCAGCTTGCGAATGCCCGAACTTGCTAACGTTGGCGAGCGGCGGGAACCGGCGGTCACCACCGCCAGTTCAGGAACTCGTCCTTCCCTGCCACCCGGCCGATCCGGACCCAGTCGGCCGACCCCGGTGGCAGCGGTCGGGCCTCGACCCCGCGGTCGTTCCGGGGGTTCCAGCAGATGACCCGGCCGGCCCAGTGCGCCGCGTGGAACGTCCCGGGGACATCGAACGAGGGCGCCCACGGGCCATCAGCCAGCGCCGGCCGGACCCACACCTTGTGGAACCCGTGGAGCAGGTACAGCCGCTCGGCGTCGGCGAAAAACGCCGTCCGGTAGTCGGGCTCCCGGACGACCCCGGCCGGCTCCCACCCGTGCAGCCCGCGACCTGCCGGTCGGGACCAAAGCCGACCGTCAGGGGCGAGCCCGAAGACCCGGCCGCCGGCCGCGGCGAACATCCAGCGGTCGATCGGGTCGCCCCCGGGCGGCAGCGGGCCGAACAGGCGCCATTCGTGCGGCCCCGGGTCGGCCGGGCGGACCCACAGCTGCCGCCCGTCCGCCCAGTACAGGCTCTGGTCGTCGGCGGTGAGTCTGCCGTCCCGCCAATCCCGAAAGGTGCCGATCCGCCGCCACCCGATAAACTCGGACCGG
This sequence comes from Gemmataceae bacterium, assembly GCA_019747685.1. Classification (GTDB taxonomy): domain Bacteria; phylum Planctomycetota; class Planctomycetia; order Gemmatales; family Gemmataceae; genus Urbifossiella. Next base: position 2,619 of record JAIEQN010001091.1, on the reverse strand, counting down.
GCGTCCCGGGCGAGCAAGACCCCCTCCCGCGCGACGTACAGGTAGCGGCCGTTCCCGGCCAACGACGGCTGCCAGTGCGGGACGATCAGTTCCGGCCCGCCGTAGGGCGTGCCGTGTAGGTGGAACCGGTCGAACTCGGCGGCCGCCCGGGGATCGGCCGGCAGGGCGTCGAACGCCACCCGCAACCCTAACTGCCGGATCGAAACGTCGGCCGATAGCTTTCGGCCGAACGCCTCCACCGTGACCCGGACGTTGTCCGCGTCGGCCATCTTCCAGTCGCCCGTCCCGCTAAGGTCGAGCCGGTTGGTGAGGGTCCGGGAGAGCACGCAGAACCGCATCTGCGCCCGCGGCCGGTCCTTGTACCCCGGGAGTGGGTGGCGGCCCTCCAGGTGGACGTACACGTCGCTCCCTTCGGCCCGGGTGTGAGTGACAACCGGTTCGGTGCCGACCAACTTCGCCACGCCGGCGGTGAGCTTCGGCAGCACCTCGGCGTGCAGGATGCGGAGGTTCTGGGCCTGGAGCGTCTCCCGCTCGACCACCGGCGTCGGTTCGCCCTTCGGCGACGGGACCTGGGCCGACGCGGGTTCGGGGGCCGGCATCGCCGCCCACCCGGCCAGGCCGGCGCCGCCGAGGGTGAGCCCGGCGACCAGCACCGCGGCCGCCGTCCCGAGCGAGGGGCCGGGGAGTACACGGGTCAGCGCCGACCGGGCCAGCTCGCCCAGCCGGGCCGCCGGCACGAACGGCCGGCCGGCCGCCAGCACCCCCTCCACCCCCGCCGACCCGCCCACCGTCACCCCGGCCGCCGGCATCAGCTTCCGCAGCCGGCCCAAGGCCCGGGCCTGCCACGCCGCCACCGTGTCCCGGTTCTTCCCCAACACCCGGGCCGCGTCCGTCGCCGTCAGCCCCTCGAAGTACAACAGGGCCACCACCTGCCGGTCGGCTTCGGGGAGCTTCGCCAAAGCCGCCCGCAGCTCGGCCTGCATGACCGCCTGCACCGTGGTGTCGCCGGTGTCGGCGTCGTCCGGCCGGACCGCCCGCCGGGCCTCCCGGGCCTGCCGCCGGCGGTCCCGGCGGTGCGAACTCACCGCCTCCCGGACGGCGACCGTCCGCAGCCACCGGTGGGCGTCCGCCCAGGTGGCCAGCCTCGCCCGGTTACGGTGCAGCTTGGCCAGCACGTCCTGGAACACGTCGTCGGCCGCGTCCGACCGGACGAACCCCCACACCCGCCGGTACAGGGCCAGCCCGTACCACGCCAGGAGGGTGTGGAAGGCGGCGTCGGCACCGGGGCCGCCGGACCGGTACTCGGCCCACAGGGCTTCGGCCCGGCCCGCGTCGGGGATGCCCGCCGCCCGCAGGAGTGCTTCGAGGTCGTCACCCATGGGTCCGACCGTGTGTCGCGTCTGCGTGTATTAACGCCGTCGACGGCCCAGGTGCGGAACGAAAAAATCGGGAAAGCGCGGCCCAGACAGGAAGACGAGGCCGGGTCGGGCCAATGGCCGGTCCGAACGGCCGGCTTCGGTAAGGGTTAGGGCTGACGGCCCGGGCCGGGCGGTCCGGCGTCGGTCTGACGCTCTTTCCTCCGGTCGAGTTGGAACGGTTCAGGCGTGGGGTGTGTCTGTCGGCCAGAACCAATGAGAGCGGGGCGACCGATCACCGCCCCCGGCCGGCGGCCAGGGCTTCGACGGCGGCAAGTAGGTGGTCGGCGAGCCGGTCGCGGGCGACCTTCTGGTAGGCGTCGGCGGCCCCGACGAACGCCCAGTCGGCCATCCCGTCCAGGGTGTTGGCACACATCAGGTCGGCCCCGGACTGCACCCGCGACCGCTCGGCCACCGGCAGTAGCTCGGCGTCCGTCACCCCGACTTCGAGCTTGAACTTCACCAGCACGCCCCGGAAGCCCCACTCGGAGCGGACCTTGTCCACCAGCTTCGGGGCACGGACCAGCTTCAGCCACAGCTCCGGGTGGTCACTCTTGACCTTCCCGGCCGACACGTCCACGAGGTCGTCGCCGTGCCTGGCGAACGTCCCGGCGACGTGGTAGTCCCCGACCGCCGCGGCGTGGAGGAGGGCGTCGAACCGGCCGCCGGGGATCGCCTCGGCCATCAGGCCGTCGAGGTCGGCGAAGGTCTGGTACGGGCGGACGGTCAGCCGGTCGGCCGGGGCCGGCGGGACGGCCTCGGGGTGGGAGGTGAGCAGGGTGACGGCGTGGCCGCGGGCGGCCGCGGTAGCGGCGATCCGGCCTCCGGTCCGGCCGGTGAACACGTTGGTGATGCACCGCACCCGGTCGATCGGGGCCTGGGTATTGCCGGCGGTCACGAGGATGTTCATCGCGGGGCAGTGTTTAGTGTTTAGTGTTTAGTGTTTAGTGTAGACTCGTCCGATCCCATTCGGAGGTGGAGGATGGCCAAGGCCATGTCGACGGTGGGGCTGCTGGTCGCGGCCGTCGGGTTCGCCGCGTTCGTCGGCCTCGGGGTCGGGGTGTGGTACGCCCGCGAGCGGGCCGACCGGGCGGCCGCTGAAGCGGCAACCAAGGCCGACGCGGCCGGCGACATCGCCGCCCGGGTGGTCGGGCTGGTCCGGGACGCGGCGGCCCAGACCGAGGCCGACCTGGCGGCCGCCCGG
>JAIEQN010000030.1 GCA_019747685.1 Gemmataceae bacterium | reverse complement strand
CACGGCAGCGGCCTCCGTCGAGGACGGCCGCCGCTACCGAGGCGCAACGGCCGTGCCGGCGGGTTGTGTCACAGCCTGTAAGTCTTTCGGAGATTTCGCCGATTTCCGCCGGTTCCGGGCGGATCGCGGTAAATGCCGCCGCGGCGACCGGGTATAGTACTGACGAACTTATGAGATGTGTGACGAATGCCCCGCCCGACACCAGGTGTCGCGTCGAAAATACGTTGTGAGGCTCATGCCGATCGCCCGCCTGCCGGCCCGACGCCGTGAACGACCCGGGCGGCCGGCGTTCCCGCCCGGCCGCCGCTAGCGCCTCCCGCCAACCGCCCCCCGCGGGCCGGTTGCTAGACCGTGGCCGCCCCCGGAGCGCCGGGGGCCACGGCACCAGTACGTCCCCGCCGACGGCCCGAGGCCCGGCGGGGGTGATCGGCGGCCGCCCCGGTGGCACCGCCGGGCCTCATTCTGACCGACCCTTGTTGAGGAGCCTTCCATGCGCCCGAAGTGGATGACCGAACTGGCCGGTTCGACTGCCCGCCGTTTGCTCCGGGCCGCCACGGCGGCGGCCGTGGTGGTTGTCACCGCCGGCGTCGCCAGTGCCGCGGACCCGGGCGTGCCGGACGACGCCGTGCCCGAGATCAACCCCGGGGTGATGGCGGCTGCGGCCACCCTGGTGGCCGGCGGGCTGATGGTGATCCGCGACCGGTTCCGGGGGCGGTAGTCGGGTCGTCGGGCCGGGCCGGGGTTCCGCCCCGGCCCGGCCGACGCCACCACCCCGACCGCCGGACGCCCACCGTGACCGACCCCTCGTCTAACATCGACTGGCCGACGCCCGGGCTGCGGGCCGGGGCGGCCGCCGCCGTCCTGGCGGCCGAGGTCGTCGGCCTCGGCGTCCGGTACGACGCCGGCCCGCTGGTCGGCGAGTCCGGCTGGCTGCCGGTCGTCCTGCTCCACGCCTCGGCGGCGGCCCGGCTGGCGGTCACGGTGGCTGCGGCCGCGGTCTTGTTCTGCGCCGCCGACTGTCGGGCCGAGGTCGCCCGCTGGGGCGGGCGGTTCGCCCCCGGCCGGGGCCGGCTCGGGCCGTTGGTGGCGGTCCACGCCGCCGCGGCCGCGGCCGTCTACGTCCTGACCGGGCACTTGCTCGAACACGACCGGTCGGACCCGGGGCTGTTGCAACTCCGGTTCGCCGGGTGGGCTGGGGCCGTCGTGGCGTCGGTCGCCACGACGGCCCTGGGCGTCCTGCCGGCAGCCGCCTGGGGCCGGCTCGTCGCCCGGGTCTGGCCGTCCCTGCTGGCGGCCGGGGCCGTCGGGCTGGCGGCCTGGGGGACCGGGTTCGTCGCCGAGCGGTTCTGGGAGCCGCTGGGCCGATCAACGCTCCTGGCCGCCCGGGGGGCTGCTCGGCCTGTTCGCCGCCGACGTGGTCTGCGACACCGACCTGGGCCGGCTCGGGACCGGGGCGTTCGTGGTCCGGATCGCCCCGCAGTGTTCCGGGTACGAAGGAATGGGGTTGGTGCTGGCCTTCGTCGGCGGCTACCTGTGGGTGAACCGGTACTCCCTCCGGCTGCCGCACGCCCTGCTCCTGCTCCCGCTCGGGGTGGGGCTGGCGTGGGCGGCGAACACGGCCCGGATCGTGGCCCTGGTCCTGATCGGGACCTGGGGGTCACGGGAGGTGGCCCTCGGCGGGTTCCACTCCCACGCCGGGTGGCTGGCGTTCACCGGGATCGCCCTGGGGGTGGGGGCCGCGGCCCAGGGGTGCGGGCTGTTCCGCCGCCCGGCTGCCGCCCCCACTACCCCGGCGGCCGGCCCGCCGACGGCCGCCTACCTCCTGCCGTTCCTCGCCCTGGTCGCCGCCGCGATGCTTTCCGCCGCGTTCACCGCCGGGTTCGACCGGTGGTACCCGGCCCGGGTGGCGGTGGCCGGCGGGCTGCTCTGGTACTTCCGCCGGGGTTACCCGCGGCTCCGCTGGTCGTGGGCCGCGGTGGCGGGCGGGCTGGCGGTGGCCGGCGTCTGGGTGGCCCTCGGCCCGGATGGGTCGGCCGCCGGGGCGCCGCCCGAGTTGGCCACGCTGCCGGCCGGGTGGGCGGCCGCCTGGCTTGCCGTCCGGCTGGTCGGGTCGTGCCTGGTGGTGCCGGCGGCCGAGGAGCTGGCCTTCCGCGGCTACCTGACCCGGCGGCTGATCGCCGCCCGGTTCGACGCGGTCCCGCCCGGGACGTTCCGGTGGGCCTCGTTCCTCGTCTCGTCCCTGCTGTTCGGGGCGATGCACGGCCGGCTCGCGGCCGGGGTGGTGGCGGGGATGGCCTACGCCCTCCTCTACTGCCGCCGGCGGGAGCTGGGGGATGCCGTGCTGGCCCACGCGACGACGAACGCGGCCCTGGCCGCCTGGGCCCTCTCGACCGGCGACTGGGATGCCTGGTCCTGACAAGGGGGCACAGGCATTCCTGCCTGTGCGATTTGTCTGAGTGTTTTGTTTTTTGGTCCGGCGACGCCGGGGCCGGTGGCCCCGCGCGCCTTGTTTCTCATTGAGGATTTCGCCCATGCCCGCCCCCCGCAAGCCTAGCACCAACCCGGCCCGCCGCGCCCCGCGGTTCCGCCCCACATTCGAGCGGTTCGAGTCCCGTGACCTGCCGGCCGGGTTGTTCCTCCAGGGCCAGTCGTTCACCGACGCCAACGGGAACGGGCTGCTCGACCCGACCGAGAGCTACCTGCCGGGGGCGACGGTCGAGCTGCGGACCGCGGACGGCACCGCCCTGCTGGCCACCGCCATCACCGACGCCCTGGGCCAGTACCGGTTCACCGACGCCAACGTCGCCGGCGGGCTGGTCCCCGGGACGTACCGGCTGGTCGAGCTGCCGCCGGCCGGGTACGCCAACCAGGACGCCAGCGCCGCCCGGTGGCAGCTCGGCGGGGCCGCCCGGGTCGACGCCCGGACCCTCCAGGTCACCTTGACCGACCCGGTCACCTCCCCGCTGCAACTGGAATACACCTCCAAGCCGCTGTTCGCCAACCTCCGGCTGACCCTGACCGACCCGCTCCCCACCGCGGTCGACGGGATCACGTCGAGCGGCCGGTTCATCGAGCCGACCGGGCAGTTCAACGTCACCCTGTCGGGCGGGGCCACCACCGGCCCGACCCCGGCAATCACCTACTGCGTCGACCTGACCCGGCGGCTGCCGACCGGGACCGTCCTGCCGGTCCGGCCGCTGACCGCCCCCCTCGCCCCGACCCTGACGGTGAACTCCGGCCGGATGGGCTACCTGCACAACCACTACGGCCTGGACGGGTTCGCCAGCAACCCGCCGGCGGCGGCCCTGTTCGCCTCGGCCGGGGTGCCGGCCTACACCGCCAACCCGCTGACCGCCGAGGCCGAGAACGCGGCCGCCTTCCAGGTCGCCCTGTGGGAGCTGAGCTACGACGCCACCGCGGTCGCCGGGTCGCTGGAGGCCGGCAACTTCTTCTACCGGGCGATCGAGGGCCGGCCCGACTTCTCGACCGACCCGGTGTCGGCCCGCATCCGGGCGAAGGCCTACGCCTTCCTCCAGGACTCGGTCGGGAAGGACGAGCCGCTGGCCTACCTCGACGGCCCGATCACCACCAACACCCAGCTCACCATCCTCGGCGGGAGCCTGAACTTCGCCAACGTCCCGGCCGCCGCCCTCGGAGACTACGTCTGGGAGGACGCGAACGGGAACGGGCGGCAGGACACCGGCGAGCCGGGGATCGACGGCGTCACCGTCACCCTGACCGGGACCACCGCCGGGGGCGGGTCGGTCACCCGGATCACGACCACGGCCGGCGGCGGGCTGTACCTGTTCGACGGCCTCGCCCCGGGCACCTACAAGGTGACGTTCCCGGCCCTGATTGGGTACACCCGGACCGTAGCGAACGCCGCCGGTGACGCGGTGGACAGCGACGCCGACGCGACCACCGGGATGACCGGTTCGTACACCCTGGCGGCCGGCCAGACCGACCGGACCGTCGACGCCGGGTACTACCGGCCGGTGTCGGTCGGGGACTTCGTGTGGGAGGACCGGAACGCCAACGGGCAGCAGGACGCCGGCGAGCCGGGCATCGACGGCGTCCGGGTCACGTTGACCGGGGCCGACGGGGCCGGCAACAGCATCACCCGGACCACGGCCACCGCGGGCGGGGGCGGCTACCTGTTCGACGGCCTGTCGCCCGGCACCTACACGGTGGCCGTGGACACCACGTCCCCGGCCCTGGCCGGGTACGTCCCGACCGTGACCGGCCAGGGCGGCCCGGCGACCGACAGCAACCCGAACCCGACCGCCCCGGTGACGCTCCCCTCGGGCGGGAGCGACCGGACGCTGGACTTCGGGTTCTACCGGCCGGCCCAGCTCGGCGACTTCGTCTGGGAGGACGTGAACGGGAACGGCATCCAGGACTCGGGTCAGGCCGGGATCAACGGCGTCGCCCTGACCCTGACCGGGACCGACGGGGCCGGCAACGCCGTGACCCGGTCCGCCACCACCGCGGGCGGCGGACTGTACCTGTTCGACGGCCTCGTGCCCGGGACGTACGCGGTCGCCGTCGACGCCGCCAACTTCGCCGCCGGCGGGCCGCTGGCCGGTTATTCCGCCAGCCCCACCCTACAAGGGGCCGACCGCGGGGCCGACTCGAACCCGAGTCCGACCGGGACGACCCCGGCGGCCCTGCCCGGCGGGGCCTCCGACCGCACCCTCGACTTCGGCTACTACCCGGCCGTCCGCCGGCTGGACGTGGAGAAGACGACCGCCGGGTCGCCGAACGGCAACACCACCGCCCCGGACTACGACAACGAGGACACCCCGACCGGGGCCGGGGTGCCGGTCTTCGCCCCCGGTACCGCGATCACCTGGACGTACCAGGTGACGAACACCGGGAACGTCCCGTTCGCGGCCGCCGACATCCGCCTGACCGACGACAACGGCACCCCGGCCAACCCGGCCGACGACCTGTCGGTCGCGGCCGGCACCATCACCCCCGTCCCCGGCCAGGCGGCCGCCGCCGACGGCGTCCTCTCCCCGGGCGAGGTCTGGCTCTACCGGGCCGCCGGCACCGCCCTCGACCTGTCGGCCACGGCCACCGGGGTGTACGCCAACGCCGCCACCGTGACCGCCCCGAACACCCCGGCCGACAGCGACCTGAGCCACTACCGCAACCCGCCGCCCCCGACCGGCAGCCTGAGCGGGCGGAAGTTCTTGGACGTGAGCGGGAACGGGCTGAACACCACGGCCGGCCCGAACTCCCCGGCCGACACCCCGCTGGCCGGGGTGACGGTCTACCTCGACCTGGACAACGACGGCGTGAAGGACGACGGCGAGCCGTGGCGGGTGACCAACGGCAACGGCGAGTACACCTTCACCGGTCTGTCGGCGGGGACCTACCGGGTCCGCGAGGTGGTCCCGGCCGGGTACGTCCGGACCGCCCCGACCTTGACCAACGGCTACGTCGTCGCCCTGGCCGCCGGGCAGGGCGTCGGCGGGCTGGACTTCGCCAACGCCGAGAAGTGCGACCCGTATACGGTCACCGACCTGTCGTTCCGCATCGCCCACGCCGACGGGACGACCGCCACCGTGGCCGACCTCCGGGGCAACACCCGGGAGGGGGACGTGATCACCGCCACCTTCAAGGTGAACGTCCCGGCCGGGCAGACGCACGCGGTCACGTTCGTCAGCTACACCGCCCCGGAGCCGTACTTCAACGCCAACACCGCGGGCCAGCAGGTCATCTACGACCTGGCCACCGGGGAGTTCGGCCCGGGCACCGGCACCCTGACCGTCCGGCTGCCGAACAGCTACTACCAGGTCGACCTGGTGTGCGGGCCGGCGATCGACAAGCTCGGGCCGGCCGGGAGCAACATCTTCTACACCCCGCAGGGCCGGCTGGAGAGCGCCGACAACGGCGGGACCACCCCGGTCCGGGCCGACGCCGGGACGGTGGCCGGGGTGAAGTTCTCGGACCGGGACGCGGACGGCGTCCGGGAGGCCGGCGAGCCCGGGCTGGGCGGGTGGACGATCTACGCCGACCTGAACGGCAACAGCGCCCGCGACGCCGCCGAGCCGGCGACCGTCACCGCCGCCGACGGGTCGTACCGGCTGAGCAACGTCCCGGCCGGGACGGTCGTCCTGCGGGAGGTCCAGCGGGCCGGGTGGGAGGCGAGCCGGACCCCGGGGGCGTTCGCCCTGGCCGCCGGCGGGGCCGCCACCGGCAAGGACTTCGGCAACTTCCAGCCGGCGGCCGTGAGCGGGTACAAGTTCAACGACCGGAACGCCGACGGGGTGTGGGACCGGAACGGGCTGGACAACGGCTCCGGCACGGCCGACGACGAGGTCGGGCTGAGCGGCTGGACCATCTTCGTCGACTACGACGCCGACGGGGTGCTCGACGCCGGCGAGCCGTCGGCCGTCACCGGGTCGGACGGGTCGTACGCGATCGCCGGGGTCCGGCCGGGGAGTTACCCGGTGCGGGAGGTGGCCCGGGCCGGGTGGGCCCAGACGACCGCCACACCGACGGTCAACCTGCTCAGCGGCGACCGGGCCGCCAACGTCAACTTCGGCAACGTCTACGGGGCCGTCCTCGCCCGCGGGGACACGGCCACCATCGGGTTCTGGCAGAACAAGAACGGCCAGGACCTGCTGAAGTCGCTCAACGGCGGCCCGACGGCGAAGGCCCTGGGGAACTGGCTGGCGACCAACTTCCCGAAGCTGTTCGGGTCGTCGGCCGGGGCCGGGAACAACCTGGCGAACAAGACCAACGCCCAGGTCGCCGCCTACTTCGTCACCCTGTTCGACCGGGCCGGGCCGAAGGTCGAGGCCCAGGTGCTGGCCACCGCCTTCGCGGTGTACGTCACCGACCGGGAACTGGCCGGGAAGGACGGGGGCGGGCGGGACTACGCCGCCCAGTACGGGTTCACCGTGACGGCCGCCGGGATCGCCGACAAGCTGGTCAACGTCGGCGGCAACGGGGCGGCGTTCGGGGTGGCCGACGGCACCGCCCTGACCGTCCGCCAGCTCCTCGACCGGGCCAACGACCGGGCGTCCGGCGGGCTGGTCTGGCGCGGGAACGGCACCAAGCGGGGCCAGGTGTGCGACGTGTTCGGCGGCCTCAACGAGGCCGGCGACATCGGCTGACCGGCCGACCCGGCCGCCCGCCGGCCGCACGGAACCCGTGCGGCCGGCGGGCGGCGTCGCATTGTCGGCCGACAGGTGCGGCCCGCGCCACCGAGCCGCCCCGGACCTCATCGACCGACCGGTGACCCGTTCCGCTGGCGTGCCGGGGTCGTGGCACAACCCACCTCCCGCCAGGCGCCGGGCCGGCGTCAGCCCAGGGCGGTCAGCCGGAGCAGCTCGCCGGCCACCCGGCCGAGGGGCAGGACGGCCTCCGCCCCGCCCAGGGCGATCGCCTCCTTCGGCATCCCGAACACCGCGCACGTCGCCTCGTCCTGGGCGACCGTCCGGGCCCCTACCCGCCGCATCGCCAGCAACCCCCGGGCGCCGTCGTTCCCCATCCCGGTCAGGATCGCCCCGGCGGCGTTCGGCCCCAGCTCCTTCGCGCACGACTCGAACAGCACGTCCACCGCCGGCCGGTGGCGGTTCACCGGCGGGCCGTCGGTGATCCGGGCGACAACGGATGCCCCGCTCCGGACGACGCTCAGGTGCCGCCCGCCGGGGGCCAGCAGGACGTGCCCGGGCAGCACCCGGTCGCCGTCTTTCGCCTCCGACACCCGGACCGCACAGGCCCGGTCGAGCCGGCCGGCGTAGGACCTGGTGAACCCCTCCGGCATGTGGATCACCATGACGGTGCCGGGGGCGTCCGCGGGGAACCCGGTGAGGACCTCGAACAGGGCCTCGGTCCCGCCGGTCGAGGCCCCCAGGGCGATGACCTTGTGGGTCGTCCGGAGCCCGGCCGCCGGG
>JAIEQN010000938.1 GCA_019747685.1 Gemmataceae bacterium | reverse complement strand
GCCCCGGCCGCCGCCACCGCCGCCGTACCCGCCCCGGCCGCCGCCGCCGCCGCCGCCCCGGTCTTCCCGCGGCTTGGCCTCGTTGACGGTCAGGGTCCGGCCGCCGACCAGGGCGCCGTTCATGGCGGCGACGGCCTCGTCCGCCCCGTCGCTCATCTCGACGAAGGCGAACCCGCGGCTCCGCCCGGTCTCCCGGTCGGTCACCACCTGGGCGCTGGTGACGGTGCCGTACTGGCCGAACAGCTGGACCAGCTCGTCGCTCGTGGTCTGGAACGAAATGTTGCCGACGTACAGTTTCTTCATGATCTACCTGTGCTGGGCCTCACGGCCCGGTCGAACTGACCCGCGGCGAAAGGCCGCGGGAAGGACAGGGGCGGACGAAGGCCGAAAACTCCCGCGGGACCGGCGGCGCGGCCCGACCCGACTCGGGGGCACGCTCGACGGACGTTGGCCGGGGAGTCCGGGCCACTGCGGCGACACTGCTTCACGATCTTGGGAGCCGTGAGGGACTCTCAGAGCAGGAAGACCAAGACGGGTCGAAGCGAGAGGGCTGCACTGCGATTCGTCATCTCCTGACCGGCGGGACCCACCCGCCGTCACAGCATCATACGCCCGGCGTCTACCCTGTCGAGACGAATTTCCGGATTTTTTTCGGGTTCGTCCGGCGGCCGGCCGGCGTGAGCCGACCGGTGGTGCGAATGACACCGGCCGGCCCATGCCGGCCGCCGGGGCCGTCACCCCCGCACCGGGTCGGGGTACGGTCCCGGTACGACCGTCCGCTCGACCCGCCGGCCCTCCCGCAGGACCACCACCGGGGCCGGCAGGCCGACCGGGTGCTGGGTCAGCAGCCGGTGCAGGTCGTCCACACTCTCCACCGGCCGGCCGGCGAAGCCGACGACTACGTCCTCGATCCACAGCCCGCCGTTCTGGGCCGGGGCGTCCTCCTCCAGCATCAGGATTTCCACCCCGGTCTTCCCCGGCAGGTCGTACCGGGCCCGCAGGTCCGGGGCGACCGGCACCTGCCGGGCGTGCAGCCCGAGGTAGCCGCGGACCACCCGCCCGTGCTTGAGGAGCTGCGGCAGGATCGTCTTGGCGGTGTTCACCGGGACGGCGAAGCAGATGCCCTGGGCCGGCTGGATCACGGCCGTGTTGATCCCGACCACCCGCCCCCGGCTGTCCACCAGCGGCCCGCCGCTGTTGCCGGGGTTCAGGGCGGCGTCGGTCTGGATGACGTTGTCGACCAGGTGGCCGCTGACGCTCCGCAGGGTCCGTCCCAGGGCCGAGATCACCCCGGCCGTGACCGTCGACTCGAACCCGAGCGGGCTGCCGATGGCCACGGCCAATTGGCCGACCTTCAGACGTGCCGAGTCGCCCAACGTCGCATAAGGGAGGGCGGGGCCGTCCACCCGGACGACGGCCAGGTCGGTCCACGGGTCGTTCCCGACCACCCGGCCGGGCAGTTCCGTCCCGTCGGCCAGCCGAACCCGGGCCGACTCGTGCCCCTGGACGACGTGATTATTCGTCAGCAGGAACCCGTCCGGGGTGAACAGCACCCCGGACCCGCCGCCGGCCCGCGGCCCCCGCCCGACCCGGAGGTTGACCACCGCCGGGCGGAGTTTCTCGGCCACCGCCACCACCGCGTTCGAGAACGCATCGAGGACTTCCCCGTCGTCGGGGGTGGGGGCGTCGCCGGTCGGGGCGGGGTCGGCCCCGCCGCCGGCGGTCAGCGTCTGCCAGAACCGGCTCATGGCCGTTCCCTTCGGGTACGAGTTGGCGAATTGTAGTAGGGCCGGGTCAAGCCCCGTGGTATTTGTGGACGTGTCTCGCCCAGTGGCACAGGCCTCCCGGCCTGTGCGCACAGGCCGGGAGGCCTGTGCCACCAACCTGTGGAGGACGGTACATGGACCGCCGCCAGTTCTTGCAGGCCGGGGCCGCCGTCGTGGGGACCTCGGGGTTACGACCGCCGCCCGCCCGGGCGGACGACACGCCCGGGTTCGCCTCCCCGAAGGAGGCGATGAGGGGGCCGCGGGAGAAGCTGTTGTTCGTCGCCTGCACCTACGCCGACACCGGTGTGAACAAGCCCGACTACCTGGCGGTGGTGGACGCCGACCCGGCCTCGAAGACCTACGCGAAGGTGGTCCACCGGCTGAGGATGCCGGAGGTCGGGGACGAGCTGCACCACTTCGGGTGGAACAACTGCTCGTCCTGCCACGGCCGGCCGGGCGACCGCCGGTATCTGGTCGTCCCGGGCCTCGGGTCGGGCCGCATCCACATCATCGACGCGAAGGACCCGCTGAACCTGAAGCTGCACAAGGTCATCCCGCCGGAGAAGGTGAAGGCGGCCGGGTATACGGCCCCGCACACCGTCCACTGCCTGCCGTCGGGCGAGATCATGCTCTCGATGCTGGGCGACCAGAACGGCGACGCCCCGGGCGGGTTCCTGCTGCTCGACGACAAGTTCGAGCCGAGGGGGCAGTGGGCCCGCGACCCGCGGGGGATGAACTTCAACTACGACTTCTGGTACCAGCCCCGGTGGGAGTCGATGGTGTCCACCGAGTGGGCCGCCCCGAACACCTACCGGAAGGGGTTCGACCCGAAGGACGTGGCGGCCGGGAAGTACGGGAAGAAGGTCCACTTCTGGAACTGGGAGGACCGGCGGATCGAGCACTCGGTCGAGCTGCACACCAAGGGCGACATCCCGCTGGAGGTCCGATTCTGCCACGACCCGGACCGGCCGGACGGGTTCGTCGGGGCCGCCCTCGGCAGCTCGGTCTGGTACTTCAAGGTCCACCGCGACGAGAAGGGGTACGGGGCCGTACTCGGGCTGGACATCGAGGTCGATCCGGTGAAGGCCGGCGGGCAGGACGTGCCCGGGCTGATCACCGACATCCTGCTGTCGATGGACGACCGGTTCCTGTACCTGTCGAACTGGCTGCACGGGGACGTGCGGCAGTACGACATCACCGACCCGGAGAAGCCGAAGCTGGTCGGCCAGCTGTTCCTGGGCGGGGTGATCGGCAAGGCCCGGGAGTTGCACGGGGAGAAGCTGCTGGGCGGGCCGCAGATGCTACAACTGTCGCTCGACGGCAAGCGGCTGTACGTCACCAACTCGCTCCTCGGGAGGTGGTACAACCAGTTCTACCCCGGGCTGGCCAAGCGGGGGTCGTGGATGGTGGAGCTCGACTGCGACACGGAGAAGGGCGGGCTGGCCCTGAACGACAAGTTCTTCGTCGACTTCGGGAAGGAGCCGGACGGCCCGAGCCGGGCCCACGAGGTCCGCTACCCCGGCGGCGATTGTACGAGCGACATCTTCTCGTAACCGATTCGGCCCGGAACAATTTTCGGGGAAACGAACTTTCCCTCTGGACGCCGGCGGCTTGATTTCCTACAAGCCGTCGGTCACAATACCCGTGGGGCGGCCCTCTCCCGCCCCGCGACCCCGTCCGGAGCCGGCCGAGAGGACCCCGTCATGTGGGAACCCCCCGCGGAACACCCCCTCCGGCGGCTCTTCGCCGGGCTGGCCGAGCACGCCTTCCTGAGTCATCTGGGCGTCGCCGACCCGCCGCTGATCGACTACTGCTCGGGCCTCCTGACCCGGTTCGTCCACGCCGACGCGGTCTACCGGCTGCGGGCCGCCGGCGGCCGGCCGCTGACCGAACTCGCGGCGATGGCGGCCGAGGCCGAGGGGCTGCCGCCGGGCCGGACCCGGCGGGAGTACTTCCGGCACATCGGCGACTTCGCCCTGTTCTGGACGGGCGTGTACCCCGAGGCCCTGAACCGGCCGGGCGGCCGGCGGCGGGACGAGGTGGTCGACTACACCCTCCAGGGGAAGCGGGGCTACCTGCTGACGAGCGTGCTGGACGAGGAGGCCCACCGGGCCGAGGCCGGGCTGTTCCGCCGGCTGAGCGACCAGTTCGAGGTCTGCGCGGTGGGTTTGCGGGAGGTCCGGCGGGAGTGGGAGGAGCTGCGGAGGGACCCGCCCCCCGGCGGGCTGATCCGCTAAGCCCTCCCGTCCGCGAGCGGGTGGCGGAGGACGGGCCGGAGCTTGTTGAGGAAGACGACCTGTTGCCCGTCGGGGATGCCGTAGACCACCGACAGCTCGTCGTACAGCCGGTGGTAGACCATGACCTTGGCCGCGTGCAGGCGGTAGATCGGGTCGCCCCACCCGACCGGGTCGGCCGCCAGACGATCCTCGATCGTGCGGAGCGCGGCCTCGACCCGGTCGAACACGCCGGCGGCGGCTGCGTCCGCCAGGAGTTCGCGCAACCGGTCCCGGAACGCCCCGCTCGTCGAAACGGAATACCGTCGGCCGGGGCTCATCGGTCCGCCCCCGGCCGGTACTGCGGGATCAGCTCGTCCAGGAGCTGGCCGAAGGTCGGGCCCTCCCGGACGGCGCGGTGGAACTCTTCTTCGGTCCGCGGCATCCCTTCGAGCATGTAGTCGAGGAGTAAGTCGCGGTCGAGCTGGTGCTTGGCCCGCACCTCGGCCAGCTCGGCCCGCAGCCGGGCGTTCTCCCGCTCCAGCTCCTGAAGCCGCGAGGGGCCGTCGGCCGCCGGCGGGTTACCGTTCACGCCGCGGTTCTCGCCGTCCCCGGCCGGGGTGCCGGTCTCGTCCAGGTGGGTCATCGGTCGTCCTCCGCTCCCGGGGCGTCTTTCCGCCAGTCTACCCGAAACCCGGGTCGCGGCGGGAGGCCCGGTCAACCGGCCGCCGGCCCGGGCGAGCCGCCGACCGGCCGGCCGAGTACCCCCACCAGCTCGGCGATCTGGCCCCGCAGGGCCGCCACCTCGGCCCGCAGGGCGGCCCCCTCGGGCGGCGGCCCGGCCGGCTGCGACCCGCCGATGAAGTAGCTGGCGATGGTGGCGGTGATGTACCCGAACACGGCGAAGGCGTAGACCGCCAGCAGCCACCCGAGCAGCCGCCCCTCCGGGGTCTTCGGGAAGTAGTCCGACCCCATCGTGGTGATGGTCATCGCCGTCCACCAGACGGCCTCCCCGTAGCCGCCGATCCCGGTCCCGCCGGCCCCCTCGGCCCGGACCGCCGCCGGGTTCTCGAAGGCGTACATCCCGGCCGCCCCGGCGAACGTCACCAGGGCGGTCAGCCCGAGGACGTACCCGAACCCCCGCCGCCGCAGCGTCCGGCGGAGGGCCCCGGCCCCGCGGTTGAGCGACGTGACCAGCCGGACCAGCCCGGTCCCCCGCACCGCCCGGGCCGCCCGCAGGGCGCGGAACGCCCGGAACACCCGCAGGACCCGCAGGGCGGGTAGCGCGAGGGCCACCGCCGTCAGCCAGTTCCGCCGCAGGTACGCCCCCTTGGCCGGGGCGATCAGGAACTCCAGCAGGAAGTGGGCGACGAACACCCCCCAGAGGATGTCCGACAGGACGGCCAGCCACCCGGTCAGCCCGCCGGTCAGGTCGAGGACCAACAGCCCGAGCCAGACGAACGCCAGGGCGGTCATCGGCCCGTCCAGGATGCGGGCGAGCTGGCGGACCAGCCGCCCCCGCTCGGCGGTGAGGGACCCCGTTCCGGTCGTCGGTGCTTCGGTCGCCATCGGTCGTACCCCCTGGTCGGTGCCGCGGCCGTCGGGGGTGCAACCGGCGTACCCGGCCGGCACACGGTTTGCCAGTCTCCCCGTTGTCTCGCCCGACACCGGCACCGAGGGGGTACGCCATGACCGACCGCAACCAAAGTGACGCCGACCGGCTCGACGGCGGGACCCAGGGCCACGGGGCCGTCCCGCAGGCCCACGTCGGCGGCCGGCCCGGCGGGACGAACGCCCTCGACGGCACCGGCGGGAACCTGCCGGCCGCGACCGGCAGCCAGCAGCGGGGGACCGCCAACCAGGCCAAGCAGGACGCCGAGACGGCGTTCGAGGACGGGACCCGCAAGCCGTCCGGGACCGAGGCCAAGCAGTGGGCCCGGGACGACGCCGACGCCGACACCACCGCCGGCACGCCCTACGGCGGGGTCGCCCCGGACCGGCAGGTCCACAAGATGCAGCGGGACAAGGACTGAAGCGAACACAGGCCGGGAGGCCTGTGCGGTCACAGTTGCGGGGCCTTCGGCTTGATCGGGGCCTCGGCGTGGTCCGCCCCCTTCACCCGCACCTTCCGCTTGTAGACCTTATCCCCGCAGGTGGCGTAGACCACGTCGGAGTCCGGCCCGCCGAACGTCAGGTTCGACACCGTCCGGTTCGGCGTCGGGATGATGCAGTTCACCCGCCCGGCCTGGTCGCACACCTGGAGGCCCAGCCGGGTGGCCACCCAGAGCCGGCCGTCCCGGTCGGTCCGCAGCCCGTCGGCCCCGCTGTCGTCCGCCGTGTCGGGGACGTGCAGGTGGTAGAACTTCTGCTTCTGGGCCAGCGACCCGTCCGGCTGAACCTGGTAGCTGTACACCCAGTGCGACCGCAGGTCGTCGACGTACAGCAGCGACTGGTCCGGCGACAGGGTGATGCCGTTGGCGAAGTTCAGCCCGGTATCGACCACCTTCTTTTCGCCCTTCGGCGAGACGTACCAGACGGCCGAGTTCCCCGGCTTGGTGAACGGGTCGGTCAGGTAGACGCCGCCGTCGTGGCGGACGACCAGGTCGTTGCCCCGAAACCCGTCGGCGATCACGGCGGACTTGCCCGAAGCGTCCCAGGCCAGGAGTTGGCTGCCGGCGTTGCTGTACAGCCGGCCGTCCGGCCCGAACCGCTGGCCGTCGCCCCGTTTCGAGTCGTCCAGCCAGACCGCCGGCTTCCCGTCCGGGCCGACCTTGTACGTCTTGGCCGCCCCCACGTCGTTGAAGAACACCTCGCCCTGGGCGTTCGTCGCCGGCCCCTCGGTGAACTTGTACCCGTCGCCGACGAGCTGCCAGCCCTCGCCCGGGATGAGAAGCTGCTGCAACTGCTGCGACCCCTTCCCGGCCTGGACCGGCTCCGGCCAGCCCTTCCACAGGTACTCCATCGCCTCCGGGAAGATTTTCGTCGCCTCGTCGCCGCTGTGCTTCCCCTTGTCCCACGAGTGGGCCACCTCGTACCCGGCGAAGGTCAGCGCCCGCTCCATCTCCTGGTTGGCCATCCACCAGTCGCCGCCGTAGATGTTCAGGTCGTTCTCGCCGTCCTGGAGGAAAACCCGGATCGGCCGCGGCTCGAACTTCCGCACCAGGGTGGGGTAGTCGTTCCCGCCGCGCAAGCCGACGTAGGTGCCGACGGCGCTGAACACCCGGGTGAAGGCGTCCGGCCGCTCCCAGGCGGCGGTGAACGCGCAGATGGCCCCGCTCGACGCACCGCCGATGGCCCGGTCGTTGCCCTTCTTGGACAGCGCGATCGGCCGGCCGTCGGCCGTTTTCCGCTTCTCGACCTCGGGCAGCAGCTCGTCCAGCAGGAACCGGGCGTAGGCGTCCCCGAGGCCGTCGTACTCGTAGCTCCGGTTGAACCGGGGCAGGGCGTCCGGGCTGAGCGGGGGAACCACCCCGGGCGTCACGAACACGCCGACCGTCGCCGGCATCTTCTTCTCGTGGATCAGCCGGTCGAACACCTCGGGGGCCTTGTACTGGATGCCGTCCTGGTTGACGTACACGCAGGCCGGTGTCTTCCCGTCGTACTGGGCCGGGACGTACACCCAGTACGTCCGGGTGGTGCCGGGGAAGACCTTGCTGGCGGCGAAGGTGTGCTTCGTCACCTCCCCCTTGGGGACATCGTCCGGCCGGCCGGCGGCCGGGAGGGCGGCGGCCGGGACGAGGAACGCCAGGGCCAGCGGCAGCGGACGGGCGGTCATGGCGGCGGCTCGGAAGAGGAAGGGCGGGCGGTGGTGTCTGGTTGTAGCGGCCGCCTATCATGACGGCACGCGGGCGGCCGCCCGACCGCCCCGCCCACGGAGTCCACCCATGCCGCCGTCGTCCGCCCGGTGGGTCGCCCTCGCCGTCCTG
>JAIEQN010000395.1 GCA_019747685.1 Gemmataceae bacterium | reverse complement strand
CCCGGCCCCGGCGGCCAGCAGCCCGACCCGGCGGACGGCCGACCCGCCCCCGTACCGGCCCAGCCCGAGCAGGAGGGCGGCGTCGGCGTCGTCCGGTTCGGCCCGCCCGGCCTCCCGGTGGGCCAGCCCGCCGACCGGCAGGGCCTTGCCCGGCTTGCGGTCCGGGACCGACGCCGGGGGCGGGACGAGGGCGTACATCCGCTGCCGGGCCCGGGGCGGCACCCGGACCGGCTCGGTCAGGAGCATGGTCAGGATTTGGTGGCAGGCGGCGACCTCGGCCAGGTGGGCGTCGGACTCCAGGCAGGTTTCCTCGACCCGCTTGACATGGTCGCCGTCGAGGGTGTCGTTGAGGTACTCGGCGACGGTGTTCGGGTCGGCGACCTCGGCGTCCGGGCCGGCGGCGGTGGGGGCCTTGAGCCCCCGCCGGCGGGTGACCACCTTGATCCGGTCGATGAGCTGCTGGGCGAACGGGCTCTGGGCGACCTTCTCGCCGAGTTCCCGGGCCAGGGCCGGTTCGAGGGTGTCGTCCAGGTAGGCGAGCAGGGTGCGGAGGGTGAGCTGGGCCACGGCGGGACCTCGGGGGTCGGGCGTCACCCCCAATAGTGCCGGCCGGCGGCGGATTTCGTGCAACATTCCGCCGGCTCGCCCCGGAGTGGGTCACGGGGGTGGCGGGGCGGGCGGGTTCGGGCGGACCACCCGGACCAACTGCCCGACCAGCGACGGCAGCGGCACGACGGCGGCGTGAATGCGGCCGGCGAGCGGCTGGAAGTCGTCGTCGGTGTAGGTGACGATGCCGGCGTGGTTGGGCTGCCGGCGGTGGAGCCGGTGGTAGTGCTGGCGGTTGCCGGTGAGTACCGCCCGACCGAGGACCGTCGCCCGGGCGAGGACGAGCGGGTCGGGGATGCCCTGGTTGGCTCGGCCGTCGGCCAGGGCGGTGAGCACGTCGTGGCCGAGCGCCCGGAGGGCGTCGGCCAGGTCGTGAGACACGTTCTCGTCGGCGTAGAAGGCGGCCACCGGGGTTACTCGTCGTCGTCCGAGTTGTTCCGCCGGATGGCCTCCTCGATCTCGTCCGGGTGGGCGGCGTAGTACGCCCAGGCGGCGTCCAGGTCCCGCTGGGTGAGGGTCGGGTAGTTCCGGAGAAAGTCGCGGTCGGTCGACCCGCGCTGCTTCTGCTCGACCAGCATGAAGACGGCGATCCGGCTCGTGCGGATGCACGCCTCCCCGCCGATCACGTCGGGCGTCTTGCGGATCAGCGGCTCGTCGGCGTCGGTAGCGGTCGTCATGGCGGTGCCCTCCGCCCGGGATTGTACCGCGTCGCGGGTGGCCGCGACAGGGTGCGGAGGGTAAGCCGGGCCACGGCGGGACCTCGGGGGTCGGGCGTCACCCCCAATAGGGCCGGCCGGCGGCGGATTTCGTGTAAGATTCCGGCTATCCCCGAGCCGACTGGCCGCGAGAGGTGAAATGCGGCCGGTCGGGCGACGGCCGGGCCCGGCGGTCAGCCGAACAGGTAGGTGATGGCGGGGTCGTTCGGGTCGATTTCGACCCCGGCGTCGATGTCCGGCCAGGGTGCTCTCCACCAGAATTCACTAGAATAACTCATTCCCGAGTCAGGACGACAACTTCCGCACAAGGGAGGACAGAAAATTCCCCCGCCGGCGGTCGATCGCGGCGGTGATATAGAAGTGCGGGGGGATGCGGCCTCGCTTGGCCGGGTAGTTGTCGATCGCCGGCCATCCGAAGCTGTAGCCCTCATCGTCCTCGAGGTTGGGCACCCACTCGCCGCCTGCCGCCCGGCGGAACACCTCCCCGAAGTACCGCCCGGCGGCGTCCCAGACGCGGTAATCCTTGTCCAGCAGTGGGCGGTAGTCGGGGTAGGTGGCCAGCAGCCACCCCTCCAGGGCGTCGAGCGAGCCGACGGTGTAGTCGAGGTGGGCCGCCACCTCCGGCCCGGTCCGCTGGAGCAGGCTCCCGAGCGACGCCTCCATGTCCGCCATCCATTCCCGGTAGCCGAGCTCGTTCAGGTACGGCGGGTCGGTCGGTTCGTTGTTCATGGGATGATCTCGTAAGGAATCTTCGCGTCGTTGAGAAGGGCCTTTAGGCCCTTACTGATATCGCGGTAGCCCTTGAACACCCACTTGATGTCCCACCCCCGCTCCGCCTTGAGGGCCTTGTCCGCTACAATCTCCTTCCTCCAGTCGGTAAGGGTGTGCGCGACATCACGAAGCCCGCCCTGAAACTCCTTGAACTCGATCGCCCGCAGGTCGCGGCGGCTGGCGATGTCGAAGTGGCGTGGAGGGATGCCCAGGGGCATCTCGGCCGGCGTTAAGTAAACCTCCCCCGGCTCGGCCCAGGGGGCGTGCTTCGCCCGGTAGTCGTTGACCCCGGCAACCGAGCGCGCCATCCGGTCCATGTTCTTCTCGTACCATCGGCTACTCCACTCCTCGTAGCTCGCCGGCGTCTTCCCTTCCCGTTTACCGCCGGTCTTGAACGTGTCGAGATACTCCTGCCACCGCATCGCCTTATGTTCCGGCGACTTCGGTGCACCGGCCGGGATCGGCACCGGGGTGCCGGCGGCCGGGTCCGGAACAACCTCGATCTTACCGTCCGGCCCTTGGGATGGCTTCCGGCTCCTCACCGCACCGACCACCCCGCCGGCGAGCTTCGTCGCCGCCACCCCGAGGCCCGTCGTGCCGCCCTCGACGGTCAGTTTACCGATGCCGGTGGCCAACCGTCCCGCCGCGTGGTCGATGTCTGCCTGGGACCGGGCGCCCATCGCCTCCGCGATCCCCATGTACAGCTCGTTCGACACCTCGACCGCCAGCTTCCCGAGCAGCAGGTAGCCGATCCCACCGGCGATCGCGGCCGGGGCACCCCCGACGAACGCGGCCCCGAGCCCGCCGGCCGCGAACGTCCCCATCAGGGCGAGGTTCTCGGGCTTCGTCATCTCCCGGAGGTCGGAGGCGATCTGGCCGGTGATCAGGCCCTTGTCGATGGCCACGTTGAGGGCCGCGCCGAGCTTGTCGAGTGGCGCCATCCCCGCCCACTTCTGGGCATCCGCCCACGCCGCCTCACGGGCCCGGCCGGCGTCCGTGATCGCCACCGGCATCCCGTCTACCAACTCGAAGTTCGTCGTGTCCCGGGCGCGGGAGGCCAACTCCCGAAGGTTGGCCTCGCGGGAGGTGGGGTCCAGCGGCACGGAATCGCCGGTCCCGAAATAGACCCACGGGTTGAGGAGGCTCCTTTGCCGGGCGTTCGCCAGCCCGCCGGCCTCCAGCTCCCATGCCGCCGCCGCCGCCCCGCGCCGGTCCCGGTCATCCCGGAAGGCCCGGAGGAGGGCATCCCCGCGGGCGTCCCGCTCCGCCTGCTCGCGGGCCGCGTCCGTCTCCCAGCTCTCGAGGTCGTCGAGCGTTCCGGTCCCGGCCACCGGCCGCGGCGCGGGGGCGACCTCCGGGTCCGGCACGGGTGCCGGCGGGACCGGCAGCGGGACCCCGGCCTTGGACTTCAGGAACTCGTCCCGCTGTGTCGGGCTGGGCATGCTGTTGAGCCCGTCGAGGAGTTCCTGACGGGCCACCGGCGACGCCGACTTCCACCACTCGGCCAGGGCGGCCCGGCGGTCGGCCCCAAGGTTCTGCCACCACCGGTTCAGTTCCCGGACCACCGCCTCGTGTTCGCCTGGGTAGGTGAACCCGGACGCCGGCGGCCCACTGAGGGCAGCGGGCAGGACATCCGCCGGGGTTTCCGGGAGCGGGGCCGAAACCGACGTGACCACCCCTCGCACGATGGTGAAGACCAGGCCGCCCGGAAGGGTCACCCGGTGATAGAGGAACCCGCCCGGGGGTTCGCTCAGGACGTACTTGCCGTCCGCCGCGGTGATGGCACTGGCGGCGGCGAAGTCCCAGGTCGCAGCCCCCTCGACCACCGCGCCGCCGACCCCAGGGTCGGCCGTCTCGGGAGTACGGTTGTAGTTGACATCCTGCCACACCCGGCCGGCCATGGGAGAGGCCGCCGGGTCGTTGTCGGCGAGCAGGATCGAAGCCGTCGCCGGGGTGCCGGGTGCGTAACCCGGTCGGGACGAAACGGAGACACGAACTTCCTCGGTCGGCTCGGGGGTGGCGTCGTTGACTACGGCCACCGACAGGTCGACCGAACCGACCCCGACCGGGAACGCGATCGTCCCTGACAGCGGCTGGTAGTCCGTGTTTGGGGTCGCCATGTCCGGGCCGATGGCCGGCACGGAATAATTGACAGTGAGGGGAGCGACGGTGCTGCCAGTCCGGGTGAATCGGAAGACGCCGTTCGGTCCGCCCTCGGCCCCATCTGCCACCCTGGCGACCGTGACGACCGGGATCGGATCGTTGTCGACGATGGTCAGGGTGGCCGTGGACGGGCTGCCGACCGTGTACCCGGCGGCGGCCACGACCATCGCCATCACCGTCTCGGTCGGATCGTAGACGGCGTCGTCGGTCGCGGGGACGCTCAGGTTGACGGTCGACACACCGGGCCCGAACGTGACCGAGGCCGGGGGGGACGGGTAGTCGGACCCCCGGGTCGCCGTACCGCCGAAGCCGACCGAGGCGGTGAGGGCCGCCGCCGTACTCCCGGACCGGGTGAACCGGAACGTCCCGGCCGCCCCGCCCTCGGCGGGGTCGGACACGCGGGCGACCGAGACCGTTGCTAGCGGTGGCGGGGGCGGAGGCGAAATGCCGCCGGGCGGGGCGGCAGCGGGTCGGGATCGGAAAGGCCAGGCCCCGCCGCCGGCACGCACCGGTCCTCGAACTGCTCGACCCCCAGGCGGGTCGTCCGAACCCCGGAAACCTTCGAACCGTACGTCCGCGACCGACCGAACCAGTGCCGCATCATGAAACCCATCGTGTGTCTGTCGTGGTGACGCGGGGCCGACACCCCGCGGTATAACTCGGAGGGCGGAAAGGTCTGTTCGGATTCAGCCGGTCGGGGGGATTTTGCAGGCGGGGCGGTCGAATGCCCGTGCGAAGTGGGTGCGGCCGGGCGGTCGGGGCAACAATCCCCCGACCGCCCCGCCGGAGCCGGCGCGGGTTCCGGTCCGCGCCGGGCCTCTTCTCTCACCGGCCCCACTGCGTTCGGCGGTGGTTCCAGCTCGAACACCATTGGGTAAGGCAACCCCCGTGCCGGACGCGAAAAGCCCCAGATTGAAGGGGTTTCGGCTGTGGCCGGGCGGCCGATCGGCAAAGTTATCCGGTCCGTATAGAACGGACCGGTAGCTTTTACAACGCCGGACCAGTGGTCGGTCGTGCGAGAATCATTGGTTCGGCCGCGGGGTGTGCGGGTTGCCGAACCAAACCAATCAGCACCGGGAACCCGATCAGACCACCAGGATCACCCGCACGTCCATCACGTTGGTGCCGGTCAGGCCGGTGCGGAGCAGGTCGCCGGTCGCGTCGAAGAACGGGTAGGCGTCGTGCCGGCGGAGGTGGTCGTCAGCCGACAGCCCGAGGGCCGCGGCCCGGGCCAGGGTGCCGGCGTCGGCGACCGCCCCGGCCGCGTCGGTCGGCCCGTCCTCGCCGTCGGTCCCGCCGCTCAGGATCGTCACCCCGCCGAGGTCGCCCGGCGACTCGGCCAGCTTCGCCAGCACGGCCAGGACGAACTCCTGGTTCCGGCCGCCTTTACCGGAGTCGTTGCCGAGGGTGACGGTGGTTTCCCCGCCGATCAGCAGGCACGCCGGCGGGGCGACCGGTTGGCCGTCCCGCCGGATACTGCGGACGACCCCGGCGACGGCCGTGGCGACCGGCCGCGTCTCGCCTTCGACGAACGCCCCGAGGTCGAGGACGCGGTAGCCGAGGCCGGCGGCGGTCCGGGCGGCCGCGTCGAGCGAGAGTCGGTTGCTGGCGATGACGCGGTTGACGACGTTCGGCGGCAGCACCTTCGGCGCCTCGGGGAGTTCGCCGGCGGCCCCTCGTGCCAGGTGGCCGATGACCGCGGACGGGGTCTGATCCCGGAGGTCGTAGCGGTCGAGGACGGCCAGGGCCTCGGCGTAGGTGGTCGGGTCGGGGGCGGTCGGGCCGGAGGCGATCACGTCGAGCGGGTCGCCCACCACGTCGGAGATGATGAGGGACAGGAGGAGCCGGCCGCGGAACGCCTCGGCCAGCCGACCGCCCTTGACCCGGGACAGGTGCTTGCGGACGGCGTTCATCTCGCCGATGGCGGCCCCGGACCGGTGGAGTAGCTTGGTGACGACGAGCTTGTCGGCGAGGGTGATCCCGTCGGCCGGGGTCGGGAGGAGGGCCGACCCGCCGCCGGACAGGAGGCAAACGGCCACGTCGTCCGGGCCGGCCGCGGCGAGCAGCCGGAGCATGGCTTCGGTGCCGGCGACGCCGGCCGGGGTCGGCTCGTTCACCCCGACCGGCCGGGCCGGGTGAAGCCGGACTCGCTTAAGCGGTAGGGTGGCCCCCTCGGGGACGCTGACGACCCCCTCGACCCGGTCGAGCGTGTCGGCGAGGGCGGCCTCCAACCCGGCGGCCATGCCGGCACCGGCCTTCCCGGCCCCGACGACCAGCACACGACGGGCGTGACGGACCGCCCCGGCGAGCGGCCCGGCGGTCAGCTCGTGGGCGACGAGGGGGCCGGGTCGGGCGGCGGCAACGGCCGCGTCCCAGATCGCACGAGGGTCGGCCCGTGGGCCGGAGGGGGTCGTCATGGCGGGGGTCGGGCGGTCGGGTGGCGGGGCGGGGAAAACCTCTTGCCCGTCGCCGGGGTCGGCCCTACGATAGCAGTGCTGGGGACGTAGCTCAATTGGTTAGAGTACCGGACTGTCGATCCGGTGGTTGCGGGTTCGAGTCCCGTCGTCCTCGCTATAGCAAACCCCGCAAGGATAAGCTTTTGCGGGGTTTTTCATTTCCCGAGCCCGCGGTTCCCGTGGGTTTTCCGCATAGAATTCCGCATAGAATTTCGTGAAGGGCAGTGAACCCCTGTGAAATTCACGGCTCCACCCAGCTCTTCCTCGACCCCTTTCGCCCCTCCAACCACCCCCGATTCTATGCGTCTGGGGGTCGATTCTATGCGGAAGGTTTACCCGGCCTGAGAGTGTCCGCGAGCTTCGCGGCTAGCTCCCCAGCCGCCTTCTCCTGGTCCATCGCCAGGTAGTACCCGCGGGCCGTCGACGGCGACATCCCGACCGCGGCAGCGGCCGTGTCCACGTCGAGCCCCGCCCGGTGGGCCTCGGTCACGGCACGCTTCCGGAAGTCGTGGGACTTCAGCTTCGGCTTGTCCGGGTGGGCCTTGTTGAAGTCGTCCACCTCGTCCTTCGCCCACCAGCAGAGCCGCCCCGGGTCGAACGCAGGGTTGACCCGGTGGGTCGGCACCCCGCGGAGCTTCAGGTACTTCGGCAGCTCGTCCGCGTAGGACTCCCAGAGGTAGACCCGACCCGCCATCGCCTTGAGCTTGGCGAACAGGTCGGGCGGGAGCACCCCGACCCGCTCCTTTCGGCCCTTCGCCGCCGCCGGGGTGAAGACGAGCCGGTTCTTCTCATGGAGGTCGCCCGTCTTTCCGCTGCACAGGTCGCCCAGCCGGCACCCCGTCACCGCCTTCACCTCGAAGAACAGGGTCGGCAGCTCCCACCCGTGCCACCGCTTTGCCAGCCACCCGAAGAAGGTGGTGACCTGGTTGCCCGACAGCTTCCGAATCGGCAGCCGGTCGAGTTTCGGCAAGTCGACCGTCTCCCACGGGTTCTCGTCCGCCACACGGAGCCGCTTGACCAGGTACTTCCCCCAGATGGCACGGAGCTTCCGGACGCGGGCGTGGGGGGTTCTGGACTTCGAGAGTAGCTCCTGGCCTCTTCATCCTTGTGGTGGACCCCATTGTCTCGACCAAGAAGTGGCGATCCTTCGCTACTGTTTCGTCAGGCCGTCTTGGTCCCGACG
>JAIEQN010000463.1 GCA_019747685.1 Gemmataceae bacterium | reverse complement strand
CGGGAGTGCCAACTCCGCGTCCTCACCCACAACCTGATGCTCCTCGCGGCTCATGGATAGATGGTTTCAACAGAGCACCCGCCCCTCTGAGCCCAGTCCCGCCCGACTCAGTAGGTCGAGAGCCGGCTCCGCGTCCCGACCCACAATAGCATGCTCCTGGCCGCGTAATCCCCGGTGTTTTCAACACGGCACAACAGCTTCTAGAGGATCAGGGTTGGCTGGACGCAGGACGCCCGCCGGTTTACCATTGGCTGGCATGGACGCAGAAGCCATATTGCCGACCCGCTGCCTCCACATCGGGATGGTCGGGTTCGGGATGATCGTCGACGAGACCTACCGGCCGGTCTTTGAGGCCGCGGCCCGGTCGCAGCCGTACTCACCCGCGACCGGGCCAATCCGTGTCGAACTCACGGCGGTCGCCACCCGGACCGGCTCCCGGGCCGCCGCATACCTGGGGAACCTGCCCGCCGGCATGTCGCCGTTCCGGAACTGCCTCGGCCTGACGGCCGTTGCTGACCTGCTCGCCGCCGGCGTCGATGCCGTGTGTGTCGCCACTCCCGACGACCGCCACTTCGGCCCGGCCCGGGCCGCCCTCGCCGCCGGCAAGCACGTCCTGATCGAGAAGCCGTCGGTTCTGTCCCTGGCCGAGCTGGACGAACTCCAAGCCCTTGCCGAGCGGAACGGCGTCCTCGCCAAAGTCGTCTACCACAAGCTCCTCGACCCGGACCATAAGCGGATACGAACCCTGGTTGCCGACGGCGTTCTGCGGCATGTCAACAGCGGCTACTGTTCGCTCCTCGAACCCAAGTCGATCTCCGCCGGTCAGTTCGCCGAGTGGGTAACGGGTCGGAACCCTTCCACCTACGTCGCCGTGCATTACCTCAAGCTGATCGACTTCAGCTTCGGCCCCGATTGGGGGCTCGACCGAGTCGCCGCCGACGGCCAGCGCGGCATCGTCGGACCGGCCGACGGTCCGACCTGGGACTCGGTCCAGCTCCGTGTCGTCTACCGGCATCCGGACGGCCGCGAGGCGGCGTTCGACATCCACACCAGTTGGGTGACGCCGGACAACTTCCCGGGGTACGTCGAGCAAGAGGTTCAGTTTCGGTTCGATAACGCCGTCTGGTCCGCCCACCAGCGGAAACGTGGGGTGGAGTTGACCGTCGAGGGCCGCAGCCCGGGCGAGTTCAAGCACACCCCGAACCACCACTACAGCGCGGCGTTCCTCGAACCGTGGGACGAGCGATCCCGACGGGGGTACGGGATCGAGGTCATCGAGCGGTTCTTCCGAGAGGTCGCCCACGTCGAGTTCGGCGGGCCGCCCGAATCCCGCCTTGAACGCCTCCGCGCCATGCGGTCGATGGCGTACAACGACCTCTCCGCCGACCGGAACTGCGTGGCGATCGTCCAGGCCACGGAAGCGATCCTGCGGAAGGCTGCGGCCGGCGTCACTGGCTGCGTCGTCCGGGTGAACCAGTCGGCCGGCGGGCTGGTCCTGTATGAACCCGGGTCGGCCGCGGCCGAGGTCCTCTACCCCGGCCGGGTCTGACCGGAGGGCCGCCCCATGCACCCGCCGATCCGCCACCCGGACGAGCCGGCCGCGAATACCGTCCGGGAAACGGCCGGCCGGGTTGAGCCGCGTTCTCTCAGGACGTTTACCCCGACCCAGGCCGTCATTGTCACGAGCGCCGGTGTCTACCACTGGACCCCGGACGGGCGTCGGCTGTTCGACCTGACCTCCGGCGTCCTCGTCTCGAACCTCGGCCACAACCCGATCGCCTGGCAGCGGCGGTTCATGCAGAACATGGGCTGGGGGGCGTTTCCCGACCTCGGCGACCCGGCCGGGTACGTCCCGGCCGCCCCCCTCACCGCGTACAACGCCATCACCCGAGTGGAGTTCGTGGCCACCCGCCGGCTCGTGGAACTGCTCCGGTCGTGCCCCGGCGGGGGGCGGATGGAGCAGGTAATGTGGGCGGCGTCCGGGTCGGAGGCGATCCAGAAGGCACTCTGGGCGGCGATGGCCCGCGACCGCGACCGGCCGCTGATCCTGGCCACCCGGTACGGCTTTCACGGCAAGAAGGGGTTATCGAACGCCGTCACCGGCAGCGAGTCTGACTCCGAGCGGGACACGCGGGTCCACTTCATCGGCTTCCCAATGGCGGAGTGCCGCGACCTGTCGCACCGGGACGACCCATTCGACCCGGCCCCGTACCGGGACGAGCTGGCCGCCCTGCTCCGTCGGCACGGCCGCCGCATCGGGACGCTCATCACCGAACCGTACCTCGGCGGCGGCGGGTCGTACCACCCGCACCCGGAGTACCTGCAACTCTTGCAAGAGTTCTGCCGGGCCAACGACATCGTCTTTATCCTGGACGAGGTCCAGGCGAACTTCGGGCGGTGCGGGCGGATGTTCGCCTACGAGGCGTACCGGCTGGAGCCCGACCTGGTCGTCCTCGGCAAAGGACTCGGGAACGGCGTGCCGGCCGCGGCCGTGGTCGGCCGGGCCGACGTGTTCGCCGCCCTCGACTACGGGGCCGCGTCCGACACCTGGAGCGCGAACCCGCTGGCCTGCGCCGCCGTACTGGCGACGCTGGACGAGTTCGCCGCCCGGGACGTACTCGATGAGATGGCCGGGCCGTCGGTCGCGATCGAGGCCGGGCTGGTCGGGCTGAAGCGGTTCCCGTTCGTCGCCCACGTCCGGGGCGAGCGGGGCGGGATGGTCTGGGGGGCCGAGTTCGCCGACCACGCCGGCCGGCCGGCCGCCGACTGGGCCAACGCCTTCGTGCTGGCGGCCTACCGCGGCGACGGCCCGACGGCCGACGGCGCTCACCTGCTCGGGCCGCTGTCCAAGAAGGTCGTCCGGGTCGCCCCGCCGCTCGTCATCACCCAAGACGAGGCCGCCGCGGCAGTCGAGTTGCTCCACCGGGCTGCCCGCCGGCTGGCCGACGACCCGGCCGCCTACCTCCCGCCAGCCGCCTGACCCCGTGTCGGACGGGCGGGACGGGGCCGATCCGCCGGCGCTCGTTGGTTTGGTTCGGCAACACGCACACCCTGCGG
This sequence comes from Gemmataceae bacterium, assembly GCA_019747685.1. Classification (GTDB taxonomy): domain Bacteria; phylum Planctomycetota; class Planctomycetia; order Gemmatales; family Gemmataceae; genus Urbifossiella. Next base: position 4,822 of record JAIEQN010000463.1, on the reverse strand, counting down.
CCGAACCAATGAACCGTGTCACAGCAACGGTCGTCTTGTTGACACGCGTTAGCTAGTACCCCGTCCCCGGTCGGGTATGCGGGTCAACCCGGTCCGATGCGAGACGCCCGCCGATGGCCGACCACTGGCTCTTGCCGCTCCTGTCCGGCTTGGCGGACCAGTTCGACACCTCCCTGTTCGTGGTCAAGGGGGTGCTGGCCGTCACCCTGGTCTGCCTGCTGTGCGGGGCGGTCGGGGCCCTCGTCGTCGGCAACCGGATGGCCTTTTTCTCGGACGCGATGGCCCACACGGCGGTGGCCGGGGTGGCCCTGGGCGGGCTGTCCGCCGCCCTCGCCGGGTACGCCCCAGACGACCCGATGGTGAACTGGCTGGTGCCGGTCGTGATGGTCCTGTTCGGGACCGCCGTCGGGGCCGGGATCGTCTACGTCCGGGAGCACACCGCGCTGGCAGCCGACACCGTCATCGGCGTGTTCTTCGCATTCGCCATCGGCCTCGGGGCGATGCTGTCGAACGCCCTCAGCAAGCTCGGCCGGTTCAACGCCGAGAACTTCTTCTTCGGCAACCTGCTCCTCTTCCCGGACGAGCAGCTCGTCTACCTGACCGGGCTGGTCGGGGTGGTCGGCGGGTTCCTGCTGTGGCGGTACAACGGTCTGGTGTTCGGCAGCTTCAGCCCGAGCCTGGCCCGGACCCGGCGGGTCGGCCTGCGGCTGAACAACTACCTGTTCATCGTCGTCCTGGCCCTGGTGGTGAACCTGTCGATCAAGGCCGTCGGGGCCTTGCTCATCAACGCCCTGCTGGTGGTCCCGGCGGCGGCCGCGGCGAACGTCTCCCGGAACCTCCGCCAGATGTTCTGGCTGACGCTCGCGTTCTGCCTCGGGTCCGGGCTGGTCGGGTTCTTCGCCAGCCTGGCGGTCGAGGTCCGGGTCCGCGGGGTGGCGGTCAAGTTCAGCCCGAGCGGAACGGTCGTGGTAGTGGCGGTCGGGGTGTTCGTGCTGGCGGTGCTGGTCGCCGCCGGGCGGGGGCGGTTGGCCCGCCGGACCCGCCCCCGGTCGGGCTTGTAGCCGGACCGGGCGTCCGCACAATAACTCCCGGACGGTGAACCGCCCTCCCCCGGCGGGCGTACCCGACATCGACCCACCCCGCGCGGCGGCCCCCCGGTGAAGGAAATCCTCGACTTCCTGCTGACGTTCAGCGCCGTCCTCTGGGAGGCGATGCCGTTCATCGTCCTCGGGGCCCTCGTCGCCGGCGTGCTCGAAGAGTTCCTCCCCCAGCAGGCGATCACCCGGTTCCTGCCGAAGGCGGCCGTCCCGTCGATCATGATCGGGGCGCTGCTCGGCCTCGTCTTCCCGATGTGCGAGTGCGGCATCCTGGTGGTCATGCGGCGGCTGCTCCGCAAGGGGCTGCCGCTGTCGTGCTGCGTCGCCTACATGCTGGCCGGGCCGATCCTCAACCCCGTCGTTCTGTTCAGCACCTGGGTGGCGTTCCGGGATCACGGCATCGGGCCGGAGATGGTCGGGCTGCGGGCCGGGCTGGGGTTCCTCGTCGCCGTCGTCACCGGGCTGGTCGTGCAGGGCCAATGGGCCAAGTACGGCACGAAGCTACTCACCCCGACGGCGGTCCCACCGGCCCTGGAGCCGCCGTCGGTCCGGCCGCTGGGGATGGCCGAGGAGGCGGCCGACCGGCGGGAGCACGGCCACGTCCACCCGCACCCGCGGAAGTCGATCTTCCAGCGGCTGAGCAACATCTCGGCCACCGCCCTGCACGACTTCGTGGACATCACCGTCTTCCTCATCCTCGGGGCGGTGCTGGCGGCCCTGGCCAAGCAGTACGTCACCGCCGACCAGACCGGGCAGCTCTCGAGCGGCGAGCCGTACCTGGCCATCCCGGCGATGATGCTGATGGCCGTGTTGATGTGCCTGTGCAGCGAGGCCGACGCCTTCGTCGCCGCCAGCTTCACCCAGCTCCACGCCTCGGCCAAGCTCGCCTTCCTGGTCCTCGGGCCGATGCTCGACCTCAAGCTGCTGCTGATGTACACCCGGGTCTACCGGGCCCGGCTGATCGCCGTCATCGTCACCTGCGTCGTCCTCCAGGTGTTCGCCTACACCCTGGCCGTCCATTACGTCTACCAGGCGAACGGCTGGTCCGGGCTGTCCTTGTCGGCCCGTTAACCCGCCGCCCCCTGCGGGAGGAAGTCATGGCCCACGACCACCACGACCACCACCACGGCGACTCGGCTCGGGAGTACTTCACCGAGCAGTTGCTGACCATCTTCGTGGTCGGGCTGTTCGGGTTCGCGGCCGTCCGCATGTACCAGACCGGGATGCTCGAACACGTCCTGGCCCCGCAGTTCCAGTTGCCGGTCCTGCTCGGCGGGGCCGGCGTGTTGTTCATCGTGGCCGTCCGGGCGGTCAGCGTCTGGCGGGAGGCCGGCGAATTGCAGGCCCACGCACACACCCACGGCCACGACCACCATCACCACCACGAACACGGCCCGGACTGCGACCACACCCACGATCACGACCACGACCACGGGCACGCCCACCACGCACACGGGCATGACCACGACCACGCCGACCACGGCCACAGCCACGACCTGGCCTGGGTGTTCACCCGGATGCTGATCCTGTTCTTCCCGGTCGCCCTGTTCCTGGTCGGGGTCCCGAACCAGGGGTTCAGCCAGGACTACATCAACAAGCTGCTCGGGAACGACAAGGCGGTGGACGTGGAGGTCGGCACGGTGTCCCGCGAGGGCGGGGCGGTGATGAGCTTCAACGACCTCCGGGAGGCGGCCTACGACGAGAGCAAGCGGGAGGCCCTCCAGGGCAAGGTCGGGATCATCGAGGGGATGTTCCGGCCGATCGCCCAGAACCAGTTCACCCTGTACAAGCTGAAGATGACCTGCTGTGCGTCCGACTCGGTCCCGCTCAAGATCCGGATCGTCACCCCGACCGCGATCAGCTTCGACGACGGCGACTGGGTCCAGGTCAAGGGCGAAGTCCGGTTCGTCCCGGTGCCCAACAGCAGCCAGTACCTGCCGGTCATCGTGGTGGCCGACGTGACCGACGTGAAGAAGGTGCCGGCCAAGAACAAGTACGAGTGACTGTACTGGCGCCCAACCCCGGTCGTACCCGGCCACATCCGGTCATGCTCGGCCGACCGGGCCTCGACCCCAACCCCCGGTTAGGTATTGGCTTGGGGTCGGGTGGCCGTTTTCCGATCGATGCCACCCCCCTCCCCCCCCTCGTTTTTCGCTGACCCCACTCCCGACATGTTTTCGCTCGAATTCCCGGCGTTTTCGTCGTGACCCTGTTTGGCCGGGGTGTCATGCTCGGTCGTCCGCCGTTGCCCAACTCACTGAAAGGTTGGCGTTTAGGACGCCGGTCTTGCACGACCGCACCCGGTCATGCTCGGCCGATCTCGCCGGAGGGGTTACGCCGAGGGGCACCTCGGACGTATCTGTACGCCTGTACTATACACTCCCCCAGGCGGGTGTCAAATCCGATTTCGTCCGTCACGTCCGGACGCCCCGACCCGGCCACCGACACGACGACTCGAACCACTACGGCGGGCCGACCGGGCGACGCCCGGCCCCCGTTCGGGCGGGGACGTACCGCCACACCAGGGCGGCGAGGATCAGCCCGCCGCCGACGAGCATCGGGCCGGTCGGGGTGTCCTGGTCCGGGGTGATCAGGTAGGCCCAGAGCGGGTTCAAGAGCGGCTCGATCAGGGTGATGATCCCGGCCTCCTGCGGGGAGACGGCCCGCAGCCCGCGGGTGAACAGCCAGTACGGCACCGCCATCTGCACCGTCCCGTAGACGGCCAGGGCCGCCAGTTGCCGCCCCGACGGGGCCGACACCCAGTCCCGACAGCCGGCCGGCCCGTCGGCGATCAGCACGTACAGCCCGAGGGTGGCCGCCGTCCCGAGCAGGTTCAGGGCCACCAGCCAGGCCGGCGACACGTCCCGCAGGGACCGCAGGAACAGCACCACCCCGGCGTACACCACCCCGCTGCCCAGGCCCATCACCAGGATCAGCCCCTGGGCCTGCTGGTCGGCCGGCGGGAGGTCGCGGGGCCAGCTCCCGGCCACGATCACCGCCGCCCCGGCCGCCCCGAGCAGCACCGCCTGCCAGCCCCGCCGGTCGGCCGGCTCGCCCAGGACGTAGACGGTGAACACCGTCACCCACAGCGGGGCGGTGTTCTGGAGGAAGATGGCGTTCCCGGCCGGGCCGAGGCCGAGGGCCGACAGGTAGAGGGCGCTCATCACCGCGAACGTGACCACCATCCCGGCCATCACCGGGCGGAACACCAGGTCGCGGCGGCGGACGAACAGGAGCAGCACCAGCCCGCCGAACAGCCCACGGTAGAAGGCGATCTGGAGGGGGGAGAGGCGGGGGTCGTCCAGGCCGAGGGCGGTCGGGTGGCCGAGCAGCCGCATGAACAGGCTGCCCAGGCTCCAGAGGACGGCCGCCAGGACCAGGTACGTCCGGGCCGCGGCGGCCGACGGGACGGCGGCGGGCATCGGTTCTCCGCCGCGGCGCGGCCGGTTGTCAACAGGCCGGTGGCCGGGCTGTGCCTCGGTTGGTTAGCACAGGCTGGAAGGCCAGTTCCACCGAACCGAAACACGATGGGCCGGTGACATCTCAGCGCGGCTCGAGTGGCCGGGGCAGAGTCTTCGGTGCCCCGGGGCCATCAACACCCGGGGCATCGAGGACTTTGCCCCGGCCACCCAGACAGCAAGCCTTGACGCGGTACTAGTTCCGGGCGACCGGCCCCCGGGGCGGGCCGGCCGGGCGGCCCGGCTTGGCCCCCTCGGGGTGGGTCA
>JAIEQN010000048.1 GCA_019747685.1 Gemmataceae bacterium | reverse complement strand
CCGCCGTACCCGCCGCGTCCACCCCCGCCGCCGCCGTAACCGCCCCGGCCGCCGCCCCCGCCCCCCTCCCGGGGCTTGGCCTCGTTGACCGTCAGCCGCCGGCCCTGGAACTCGTTGTCGTGCAACGCCTGGATGGCCGCCTCGGCCCCGTCACCCATCTCCACGAACCCGAACCCCCGGCTCCGGCCGGTGTCCCGGTCGGTGATGACCTGGGCCTTGAGGACTTGGCCGAACTGGCTGAACAGCTCGGTCAGGTCGGCCTCGGTGGTGCCGAACGCCAGGTTTCCCACGTACAGATTCTTGGCCATGACTCCCCTCCCCGGGTCGGCGCGGGGCCGTTCCGGGAGTACCGCCCGGGCCGGCCGCGACCGCCGCGGCCGGCCGGCTCGCCGCGAGTCTAAGGGGCGGGCGGCCGGAAAGATAGCCGGTAATCCGAAAAAATGTCGGTTCGTCAGCCGGCCGGCGTTACAGTCCCGTCCGGCGCGAACCGCACCCGGCCCGGCTTCCACCGCAGCGGCGGCAGCGTTTCGCCCGCCGCGGCCGCGAGCATCGCCCCGGCGAGGTTGACGTCGGCCAGGGCCCGGAGCCCGACGTAGCTCGTCGTGAGCCGGGGGTTGATCTCGATGGCGTAGTCCCGCGACCCGTCCGGTGCGTCGCCGAGGACGAGGTCGACGCCGACGTAGCCGAGCAGCCCGGGGACGCAGGCCACGGCCCGCGAGGCGAGGGCGACCGCCCGCTCGGCCAGCTCCGGCGGGATCGGCAGCTCGCCGCCGAGGTACTTGAACCGGCCGTCGTCGGAGAGTAGCTGGGAGGCGGGGATGAGGGGGAAGTGGCCGGCCGGCCCGCACAGGAATGCCACGCTCGCCGGCCGGCCGGGGATGTACTCCTGGAGGATCATCGGGACGGGCTGTTCGGCTGCGACGGCCGCTTCTGCCCGGGCCACGTCGAGGGCGTCCCGCAGTAGGAACGTGGCGGTCGAGCCGGCCCCGTCCCGGGGCTTCCAGACGACCGGGAACGCCTCGCACCGGGTCGGCCGGCGGTCGGTGGTGGCCGGGGTGCGGACGCCGTTGGCCCGCCAGTGCCCGGCCAGGGCGAGCTTGGCGGCGGTCAGCCCGACGGCCTCCGCGGTCGGGCCGAGCAGCCCGGCCCGACCGACCCGCCGGGCGAACCGCCCGAGTATGCCATCCGACTCCGGAGCGATTACGAGCGTCCAGTCGGACGCGGTGGCCAACCTCCGGAACCCGATGCTGTCGACATCGCCCACCTGGGCGGCCTCGTCCGGGTAGGTGAAGACCTCGACCCCGGGGAGCCGGGCGAAGTCCGCGACCACGGCGTCCCGCATGGCCTGCCCCTCGCGGTACATGCCGTGGAGCGGGTCGGCCGGGTCGCGGCCGATCGAGGCGGCCGTCAGGTACTCGAAGACGAACACGCGCACCGGCCGCCCCGTTTCTGCTTCCCTCCGGTCCGGGCCTCGGGCATACTCTACCCGAGCTTTCCCCGCTGGCCGCGCCCGCCGTCCCGCCGCCCCGGGGCCGCCCGTGCTCTCCCGCCTCCCGATCGCCCGCCGCACCGGCACCCCGGCCCTGCGAGCCGGTCCGGGCGACGCTGTAGCCCCCGCCGGAGGACCCCGTGGCCCTGTTCACCTCCCGGCTCTTGTCCCTCGGCCCCCGCATCCGCAAGGCCGGGGGGAAGCTCCACGCCGTCACCGGCTGGCGGGTCTGGCTGCTCTCCCTCGGGCTGTGCAACCGGGCGGTGGTGGTCGACCCGGCCGCCCGGGCGGTCTTCATCCGGGACCGGGTGTGCTGGTTCTTCCCCCGCCGCCGGCGGGTCCGGTTCGACCACATCCGGGCGGTCGCCTACGGGTACTCCGACCCGAACGCCTTCGGCGGGCTGAACCTCGCCCGGGACACGTTCGACGTGTTCTCCGTCGGGCTGAAGCTGCACGCCGACGGGGACGACTACCAGCACCTGTTCCGGTTCGTCGGCGAGGGGTCGTTCACCAACGACGGCCCGCTGCCGAACTGGTTCTACCTCGGCGAGTACGTGTTCGACGCGGAGGGCGCCCAGGAGGGCGAGTCCCGGGCGTTCGTGACCGTCCTCTGCCGGCTGACCGGCAAGCCGGTCGAGCCGCGGTGACGGGTGGTATAATCCCGGCGGAGGTGCGCCATGAAGGTGATCGAGGCGGCGATCGGCAACGACGGGCTCGTCTTCCCACACGAGGACCCGCGGTTCGACGGGCCGCCCCGTCGGGCGCTGGTTATCATCTTGGACGAGGAGGCTCCGGACCCCCCGTGGGTCCGCAACCGGGGGCGGGTGGACGGCCTGTCACAAGCCGAGTTGCAGAAGCGGTACCGGGAACTCGAGGCCCAGGGGGTGGAGATCCGGATGCCCGACTGGGCCGAGGCCCTCAACGACTACCTCCGATGACCCGTTACCAACTCGACACCAACCTGCTGGTGCGACTGGCCGACCCCACGGACCCGGACCACGGGGTCGCCGACGCGGCGGTCCAAACCCTGGCCGGTCGGGGCGTGGTGATCCACTCGACGCCACAGAACTACACCGAGTTCCGCGCCGTGGCCACCCGCCCGAAGGGGCCGCCGGCGAACGGCCTCGGCCTGTCGGCCGCCGAAGCCGAGGTGAAGGCCGCCGGGTTCGAGTTGGCGTTCCCGCTCCTGCCCGACACCCCGGATATCCACCCAGCCTGGAAGGTCATCGCTGCGGCCGTCGGCGTGATCGGCAAGCAGGTCCACGACGCCCGGCTGGTGGCCGTCTGCCACGTCCACGGGACTACCCACCTGCTCACGTTCAACGTCCAACACTTCACCCGGCTAGCCGCCTTCGGGCCGGGCCTCGCCGTCGTCCACCCGGCGAACGTCTAACTCGCGGCCAGCGTCCGAATTCGGAGGGCGACGGCCGGGCCGATCCGGTCGAGCGGCAGCACCTCGGCCGCCGCCCCCAGCTCGGCCGCCGCCTTCGGCATCCCGTACACCACGCACGTCCGCCCGTCCTGGGCGACCGTGTGCCAGCCGGCCCGGCGGAGGGCCAGCAGCCCGGCCGCCCCGTCCGCCCCCATCCCGGTCAGGATGACGCCGACCCCGCGGCGGGGGCCGTGGGCCGACAGGCTGGTGAACAACACGTCGGCCGACGGCCGGTATGGGGCGGTCCGCGGTTCCGGGGTGTACCGGAGCAGCCCGGCCGGCCCGAGCGCGAGGTGGTCGTCGGTCGCGGCCAGTAGGGCGACCCCGGCCGTCGGGCGGTCCCCCTCCCGGGCCACCCGGACCGGCAGCCGCCCCCCGGCGGCGAGTCGAACGGCCAGCCCGGGGGCGTAAGCCGCGGCGATGTGCTGGACGACCAGGACGGCCGCCGGGAGGTCGGCCGGGAACGCCCCGAGGACCGCCGCCAGGGCGTCCGGCCCGCCGGTCGAGGCGGCGATGGCGACGACCGGGGGCAGGTGCCCTGCCGGCCGCGGGTCGGCCGGCAGGGCCGGGTGGAGGGCCGTGCCGGTTTCCCCCCGCATCGCCGCCCCCAGCTTCCGCAGCCGCTCGACCAGCGGCCCGGCGTTGGTCACCCCGCCCGGCCCGAGGGTCGGGGTTTCGACCGCATCCACCGCCCCCGCCCCCATCGCCTCGTACACCCGGTCGAAGTGGCCGTCGATCGTTGAGGTGACGACCAGGACGGGGCAGGGGGTGGCCCGCATGATCGCCCGGGTCGCCGCCACCCCGTCCATCACCGGCATGACCAGGTCCATCAGGACCACGTCCGGGCGGTCGGCGGCTGCCCTCCGGACGGCCTCCGCCCCGTCCGCCGCGGCCCACGCCACCTCGTACCCCGGGACCGACACGACCACCCGGCGGAGGACTTCCCGGGCCAGGGCCAGGTCGTTGACGACGGCGACACGCATAGTTTCGAGTTTCGAGTCTCAAGTTTCGAGTTTCAAGGCCGCCGTTCACCCGGCCGTGCCACGTTCGCGGAACGGGGTCAGGAAAACTCGAAACTTGAGACTCGAAACTCGAAACTACCCGGCAGGGCCGATCAGGTCCTCGACGGTCCGGGCGAACCGGTTGTCGTGGAAGCTGGACTTGGTCAGGTAGGCGTCGGCCCCGACCTCCAGCCCCTGCTGGCGGTCCTCGTCCCGCTCCTTGTACGACACGATCACCACCGGCAGCCCCTTCAGGGCCGGGTCCCCGCGGACCGCCCGGATCAGCTCGATCCCGGTCATCCGGGGCATGTCCACGTCGGTCACCAGGAGGTCGAACCCGCCGGCCCGGACCTGGTTCCACCCGTCCACCCCGTCCACCGCCACGGCCACGTCGTACCCCCGGCCGGCCAGCAACTGCCGCTCGACCTCCCGGACGGTGATCGAGTCGTCGACGACGAGGACCCGCTTCCGCCGGGCCGGGCCGGCGTCGGCCGCCTCGCACCGCCGCAACGACCCGGACTGGATGAACTGGTCCATCGCCCGGACGAGGTCTTCCACGTCGAGGATGAGGACCGGGCCGCCGTCGTCCAATAGGGCCGCGGCCGACAGGTTCGGCACCTTCCCGAGCCGCGGGTCGAGCGGCCGGACGACCAGGTCCTGCTCGCCCCGGATGCCGTCCACCACCAGCCCGTAGCTGCCGGTGGCGTCGCTGAGCAGGGCGACCGGCAGGTCGGCCCCGGCCGGCGGGTCGGCCGGCAGGTCGAGGAGCTGGCCGGCCAGGACGAGGCCGACGTTCTGCCCGTCCACCGCCACGAACTGCCGGTGTTCGACCGACCGGACGGACTCCCGCGGGACCCGCAGCAGGCGGTCGATCCGGGTGTGCGGGAAGGCGTAGGGCTCGCCGGCGATGTCCACCACCACCGCCCGGATGACCGACAGGGTGATCGGCAGTTGCAGGTGGAAGGTGGTGCCGTGGCCGGGCCGGGTCGAGACCCGGACGTTGCCCCCGACCCGGCGGACGGTGTCCTGCACGACATCGAGGCCGACGCCCCGGCCGGAGTACTCGGTGACGCCCGCGGCGGTCGAGAAGCCCGGCAGGAACAGGAATTCGAGGAGTTCCGCCTCGGTCATCTGGCGGACCACCTCGGCGGTGTTCAGCCCCCGGTCGATGACCTTCCTCCGCAGCCGGTCGAGGTCCACCCCCCGGCCGTCGTCGCCGACCGTGACCGACAGCATCCCGGCCCGGTGGCGGGCCTCCAGCCGGACCGTCCCGACCTCCGGCTTGCCGGCGGCGGTTCGGTCGGCCGGCGGGTCGATTCCGTGGTCGACGGCGTTGCGGATCAAATGGGACAGCGGGGCTTCGAGCTTTTCCAGGATGTCCCGGTCCACGTCGGTGGTCTCGCCGGCGACCGCCAGCCGGGCCTGCTTGCCCAGGTCCCGGGCCATGTCCCGGACCAGCCGGGCCAGCCCGTGGGTGCCGTCGGCGAACGGCCGCATCCGGCTGGCGATGACCTCCCGGTAGAGCCGGCCGTTCAGGTCCTCGGCCCGGGCGGCGTGGTCGTCCACCGCGGCCGCGTGGTCGGCCAGCTCGGCCCGGCACAGGCCGGCCAGCCGGCGGGCCTCGGTGAGGGTGCCGGTCGCCCCGACGGCCGCCTCGTCCACCTCGGCGGACAGGGCGTCGAGGTGCTTCTTCAGCTTGAGCAGGGACGGGGAGAACTGCTGGAGGCCCTTCGCCTGGACGAGCGACTCGCCGGCCAAGCCCATCAGCCGGTTCAGGCTGCTGGCCGTCACCCGGACGACGCCCTCGGCGGGGGCGGTCGGGGGCGGGGGCGGGGCGGCCGGCTCCGGATGTTCCGCGGGGGCCGGTTCCGGTGCCGACTCCGAACGGACAGGGGCCGGCTCGGCCAACGGCCGGGGTACTGACCCGACCGACCCGCGGAGGGCGGCCGTTGCCCGCTCGAACTTCGGGGCGGCGTCCTCGGCCCAGGCCGGGAAGGTGTCCGGGTCGGTGGCGATGGTCCCGGCGAGGGTGTGGACGACGAACCGGGCCCACCCCGCCCCGGCGGGCAACGAGTCGGCGACCGCGGCCAGCGCGGCCTCGGCGGCCGGCAGCTTCATCAGCCGGGCCGCCCCGCGGAGCAGGCGGAGGCTCTCGGCGGTGGCCTCGGTCGGGGCGTCGAGGGTGGGCAAGGCGACGAGCAGGTGCGACCGGACCTCCTCCCGGAACAGGTCGAGCAGGCCGTTCTCGGGAACCACCGGGATCGGCTCGGTCGGGATGGCGACCGGGTCGAACGGCGGGGGGACGGGGGGCGTGTCCTCACCTCCCCCCCGGTGGGGGAGGTCGCCGACCGCCGGGTCGGCGGGCGGGGGGGAATCCTGCCGCTCCCCCCGCACCCCGCGGACGGCGTCCGCCCACCACCCCCCCAAGGGGGGGGGTGGGGGCGCGGCCGCCGCCCCGTTCGTCATCGCCCGGAAGACCGGTTCCAGCCGGCCGACGGCTTCCTCGTTGTCCGCGGCCCACCCGGTCAACGCCGCCGGGCTCGGCACCTGGGCGAGGCCGGCCAGCAGGTCGGTGCCCTGCAAGAGGTGGTCGATGTCGGCCGGGCCGACCCGCACCCGCCCGGCCTGGGCCGCGACCAGGGCGTCCTCCATGACGTGGGCGAGCCGGACGGCCGGGTCGACCCCGGCGATCCGGGCCGCCCCCTTGATCGAGTGGGCGGCCCGCATCAGCGGCTCGATCCGCTGGGGGTTGGCCGGGTCGGCCTCCAGCTCCAACAGGCCGGCCCCGAGGGTGTCGGCGTGGCCCCGGACCTCCTCCCGGAACAGGTCGAACAGGGCCGGGTCGATGGCGGTCATCGGACCCGCTCCCGGAGGGCCTGGAACACCCGCCCGGCGTCGAGCAGCCCGACCGACCGGCCGTCCCGGTGGAACACCCCGCGGGTCAGCCGGGCGGCCGCCCGGCCGACGGTCGGCGGGGTCGGCCCGACCTCCCGCTCGGGCACCCGGCGGACCCGCTCGACCTCGTCGGCCGCGAACACCCACCCGTCGCCGTCCTTGCGGACGACCACCAGCCGGCGGGACTCGGGGTCGCCGGGTCCTTTGGCCGGGTCGAGGCCGAGCAGCAGCTCGAGCCGGACGCACAGGTGCAACTCGCCGCGGACGTTGACCAGCCCGGCCAAGAGGCCGCCGCGGTGCGGGACCCGGTGGGGCGGCCGCGGGTGCGTCACCTCGACCAGCACCCCGACCGGCAGGGCCAGCCACTCGTCGGCCAGCCGGAAGACCAGCACCCCGATCCGGTCGCCGGCCTCGTCCTCCGGCGGGGAGGCGAGCCGGGCGGTCCACTCGTCCCGGTAATCCGGCGGGGACGGGGCGTCGAGGAACCGCCGGCCGGCGGCCGCGAACACCGGGCAGTTGTGGCAGTGGGTGACGGCGGCCAGTTCGGGGCACGACCGGTCGCCCCAGACCCCGATCCGCGGCCAGCACCGGTCGGCCGGGGCGATCACGTCGAGGGTGGTACTCATGCCCCGGCCTCCGGCTCGAGCCGGGCGAGCCGGCGGCGGAAGGCGGCCGCGGCCGGGCGGTCGCCCCGGCCCTCGGCGAGGGCGGCCATGTGGTCCAGGGCCTCGGGGTGGTCGGGGTCGAGGTACAGGGCCTTGCGGAAGGCGGCCGCCGCCTCGTCCGGCCGCCCGGACGCGAGGTGGATCACCCCGCCCAGGCTGTGCAACCCGGCCGTCGGGGCGGTGGCGAGGGCCCGCTCGCAGGCGACCTTCGCCTCGTCCAGCCGGCCGGCGTCGGCCAACCGGCGGGCGGCGGCGAGCGGGTCGGGCGGCGGGGCGGACGGTGCGGGGACAGGAGCCGGCTCGGTCGAGGTCTCGGCGAGCGGGGGGGGGGGGGGCCCCCGGGGGTGGGGGGCGCCGCCCGCGGCCGGGGGGGGGGGGAAACCAGGGGGCCCGCC
>JAIEQN010001031.1 GCA_019747685.1 Gemmataceae bacterium | reverse complement strand
TGCTCTTCCGATCTCGGGCCTCGGCCTCGGCTGGGGTGCCCCCGGCCGGGAACTCCGGGGCGGCCTCCAGCAGCGCCGCCTCGGCCGCCTGTGCCTGGCGGGCCAGGTCGGCGAACCGGGCTTCGGCCGCGGCCAGTTCGGCGGCCGCACGCTCGATCTCGGCCGGGGCCCTTTGGTCCCCACGCCCGCTGGCCCGCTCCCAGTTTTCGAGCGACTCGCGCCATCGCAGCGTCGCGTTCCGCTCCCGTTCCCGCTGGCGGGCCAGGTCCGCCGCCCGATCGACCAGCTCAGGCGGGGCGGTCTGTATCAGCTCCCGCCGGGCCTCCGAGCCGCCGGACGCCGCCTCCTGGAGCCGCTCCTCCTCCCCCCGGAGCGGCTCCAGCTTCTCCCGCTCGAACTCCCGGACCAGGCGGTCGCGTTCCGCTTCCACGGCCTCGACCCGCTTCCGCACCTCCGGCAGTTCGCGTTCGGCGTCTTGCCCCGCCCTCATCCGGGCGATCAGCCCCTGCCGGTTGACCGCCCGGCCGACGGCCACGGCGAACACGTCGGCCGGGACGCCGAGGGCCTTCAGCTCGGCGGCCACCCGCTCGCCGTTGGCCCGGCCGGCGGCCGTGTCGAAGACCAGCCGGGCGTACCGGGCCTGGCGGTCGGCGTCCCGGGCGGCCTCGGCCTTCCGCACGGCGCCAGGATGTCACTCGGGTTCTGGGGTTCCGGGGTCGGGGTCGCCATGTAGGGTTCCTCGGTATGTGGTAGGTCGGTCAACGTGTGGTCACTCGGTCATCACCCCGCCGCTCGATCCTCCGACCGGCCGGGCCCGCCCCGGCCGTCGGACCGACCGGGCTCATCCGCTCGCCCTCACCAGGTCCCGGGCGTCGGCCTGGACCGCCCTCGCAAGGCTCGCCAGCTCGTGCACCGCCATCCCTTCCTCCCTTCGGGCGTTGGTAGCGCGCTTGCTCCAGTAGCAAGGGGTCGTGGGTCAGCAAGTGGGACACCGTCGCCGGCTCGCTCCCCACGGCCGGGGTGTACCCAGGGAGTGAGCCGAGTGAGCCACCCCACCGCAACCCGCCGACCGGTCAGCGGATAGCGTTGCTCACTCGGCGTGTGGCGGTGAGCGTGCGGCTCACTCGGCGTGTGCCCCCTGCTCACAACGAGCCCGCTGTCGCGGGCGGAGTGCGCAGCCGGAACCCCCGGCCCTACAAGGGGATGTCGTCGGCCGGCGCACTAAGCTCACTCCCCGCACCATACCCCCCGCCCGCGGCCGTGCCCGACGCGAGAATCCGGTCGGCCGGGAGGACGACGACGTAGAGCGCCGTGCCGCGAACGGCCCGGCGGACCGTGCTCCGCGTCGTCTTCCCCTGCTGATCGACTTCGGCCAGGTCCCCGGCCTCGTGGAGGTGCCTCCACATGGCCCGCTGGGTGAGGGTGAGCGGCTGGCCCTGGTCATCGGCCAGCCGCTTCACGGCGGCGAACGCCGAGGCCGGATTGAGGTACACCTGCTGGTCGTTGAACCACCCGACGCACTCCCCTTGCGGCCGCCAGGAGCGCCCGTCCCGCCGCCACCCGACCGCCGCCTCAGTTCCGGGGTCGGGGTGTTCCGCGGTCCGATGCATGAGGTGCGCCCGGCCCGACGACAACACCGACGCCAGCAGGGCCACGAACCGCCTGGCCGGGTCGGCATCCTCCTGCTGTGCGGCCTGCGCCTCGCCCGTCTGGCACAACGCGGCATGGCCGTCGGTCCGCACCCGCTCGGCCTCGGCCGGGTCGATCGCCCCGACCTCGCGGGCGAACGTCAGGAACAGGTCGAGGGTGGCCATCAGGTCGGCGGCGTTGGTCGGCACCCGGGCATGCCCGCCGGTCCCGGTCAGCCCGGCGCGGTATCGATCCCGCTCGGCCCGGTGCCGCTCCCGCCGGTCCGATAGGCCGGCGGCCAGCCACCGGACGAACCCGGCCAGGGACTCGGCGTACAGCCCGGCCGCGGCGTCCCGCTGGCACCCGGTCAGGCGGGCGAAGCTGACCCCCTTCGCCGTCACCTCCATCGTCCACAGGCGGGCCCGGAGCGACGCCCCGCCGGGTTGGTCCTCGCCGGTCGAGAACATGAGCCCCCGGGGCGGCTTGCCCGGCCGCAGCTCCGCCCCGGCGTTCAGCCGGGACCGGCCGGCGTTGTTGCCCGAGTTGCGGAACAGCCGGTCGGCCGCGGCCTGGAGCTTCTGGGCCTCGGCCGGGTTCGCCGGGCAGTAGTCGTCGATCACCAGCAGGGCGTCTTTGGCCGCGAACGCCAGGGCCTCGGTCGCGTTCGCGGTGTTGCTCCAGTTGGCCGGCAGGTGGCGGGCGTCCAACCCCTTGCCGAAGTGCTGCTGGGCGAGGGCCGCCAGCTCCGACTTCCCGGCACCCGTCCGGCCGACCAGGGCGAAGCTGTAGTCGGCCCCGCCGAGGGCGGCCCGGTACGGGGCGAGGAGGAGCGGCACGGCGACCTCCGCCGGGGCCAGTTGGTCGCGGGTGATACCGAGGCTGGCCCGGACCGCCGCCCGCAGCCGCTCCCCGGCCGGCGGGTCGGGGAGGGCGAACCCGGCGAGCTGCGGGGGCACGGCGACCCGCACCTCGGCCGTCGGCCCGGCCGCCCCGATCGCCCCGCCGGCGTGGAGATACACCCACCCACCGCCGACCTCCCGCCAGCCGGTGTGGGCGTACACCGTCTCCGACCGCACGTCCCCGGACAGGGTCTGGATGGCCGCCCGGAGGTGGTCCTTGTTCCCGCCCCCGGCGTGGACGATCGCCCGCGTCCCCCACGCGGTCATCGGCCAGTCCATCGCGGCGAACCGCTCGGCCGGCACCTCCGCTTCCGGCAGGTCGGCTCCGGTGGCGAGTCGGCCGGCGAGCCGGAGCCGGCGGCGGGTCTCGGCCCCGTCGTCGGTGGTCACATCGGCCACGATCCGGGCGGTGAAGTTGCACAGCGGCTGCGGGGTCGGGCCGGACTTGTAGATGACGTTCCCGCTCTCGTAGTACGGCGGCTGCTGGGGCCGGGTCAGGGCGGGCGGCGGGAGCGAAGACGCCACCGCCCGCACGGCCTTCTCCAGCTTCGGGAGCGACAGCCCGGGGTGGACCTTCTTGAGGTGGTCCAGCTCGGCGGCGTACTTCCCCGGGTCGTGCCGGGACAGGTGCGCGAGCCGGGTCAGCTCGGTCGGGCTTTCGAGGACCGGGTGCGGCTCCCGTTCGACCAGCTCGGCGGGCGGCGGGGCCGCGACGTGCAGCCGGGGGACGGGAACGGTCGCCGGTTTCCCGTTGGCCGGCTTGCCGCCCGCCGGGTGCCCGTTCGCGGTCGGGGTCCCGCCGGTGACGATGTCGTACAGCTTGGGTCGCTTGCGGCGGCTCATCGGGACGCCCTCCCCGCCGCCGGCCGGCGGGCCTGCGGGACGGCGCCGGCCTCCAACTCGGCGACCCGGGCGTCGAGCCGGGAGGCGAGGGCCTCGACCTGGGCCAGCCGGGTGTTCAGATCGTTCGCCCGGGCGATGAGGGCTTCGACCTGTTCGACCGCCTCGGCGAAGCCGGCCATCAGCCCTTCCAACTTCTCCGCCACCGCGGCGATCAGGCCCTCGTTGGTCGCGTCTCGGTTGGCGAGCTGCCGGAGGGCCCCGGCCGTCTCCTCTCGCAGGTTGGCCACCCGCGCCCGGAGCTGGCCGAATGTGACCGGCTCGTTCCTCCGGAGGTAGCCCCGATATCGGGGGTCGAGGCCGATGTTGTGCCCTTGCGGACCGGGCATCTCGGGTTGCCAGGGCCGGTGCCGTTCGTTCCCGCCGGCCCGGACCGCCGGCCAGGGATCAGAGGGCGGGGCCGGATCGGGCGGGCTCTCGGCCTGGCGGCCGGCCCCGTCGGGGTGTAGGCTCATGGTGGCTCTCCGTCGGGCGTGTGTGGTGGCTGGGTGTCATCGTGGTCGGCGGGAGCTGACGCCCGCGGGGACTTGCCCCCCGCGGGCGTCTCTCGTTCAGCGGGGCTTCCGCGGCCGCCAGCTCCCGGCTTCGGGCCCGTCGGCCGGGCGGGCGGGTGTGGCGTCGGCCTCCCCGGAGGCGAGCAGCCGGGCGGCCCAATCGCCCCACGCCCCGGCGTCGGGGTCCGAGGCGATCCCGTCGAGCAGCTCGGCGAGCGGCCCGTCCGGGGCCGGCGTTGGGGGCGCGACGTGGCCGGCGGACCGGATCTTCCGGCCGCCCGGCCGAGCGGACTTAGGCGGCATCGCGGAGGTACTCCCGGGACGGTCCGAGAACGGGTCGGTGATCTTCAGGGAGCTGGTCAGCGGGCATTGGCCAACCCCCGGCAAGGCACGGGCGGCCGGCGGTCGCGGACCAGCCGGAGCAGGGCGCGGAGGGTGCTGGCCTCGGTCGCCAGGGCGGCGAGCCGGCGGCGGATGACGTCTTCCGGGGGCAGGCGGACGGGTCGCGGTCGGGGGGTCATCGGCGGTTCCTCCGTGGGCCTCGGAGGAACTTCTACACCCGGCGGGCGGCCGCGGGTGTAGCCGAGTTTGTGGCAATTGTGCTATGTCTGTGGCGACAACCTGGCGGCCACAAACGCCAGGCCGGCCGGGGTCAGCCGGTAGCCGATCGAGTGCCGGTTATCGGCCAGCCCGTCCTTTTTGGACTTGCTCAGCAGCTTCCGGATGGTCGTGTCGTCCGCGTGGACGAGCCGCCCGATTCCCTCCGCGGTGAGCCATCCGCCGTTGCGGTACAACGCTTCGAGGATTTCGAACTGGCGGCCCGTCACCCGGGCCGGCTCGGCCGGGGACGACCACTCCGGGGCCGGGGCGGGGGTCGTGACCGCGGTGATGGGGGCGGACGGATCGGTCGCCTTGCCGGCCCGCCGGGTTGCGGCACCGGCCGCCAGGTGGTCGAGGACGACGGCCGCTAGGTGAGTCGGGCGGGGCACGACCGCCACCGGATCGCCCGGCGGCCGGCCGGTTTCGTCGGCCGTCCCCTCCGAATCCCATCGCCACTCGTACCCGGCCAGCGGGTCGCCGTCGGCCCACGCGAACGGGGCGGCGGCCGGCGTCGGGTACCACCGGACGAGCGGCGTTTCCCGGGCCAGCTCGATCAACACCAGCGCGAACAGTTGGTCGGGCGGCAGCCGGGCGGGCAGGTCGTCGAGCATGGCTTCGGTCAGCCCGTCGAGGGCGGCCGCCCCCCATCCTTGGAACTCGTCCCCGGCGCACTCCCGCAGCCAGAGGCGGGCCGTGTCCTTCGCCATCCGGGCCGTCGTCTCCGGGTCGAACCGGCACAGGAGACGCCGACCGGCCGCGGCGATCTCGCCGTACTCTTGCAACAGCCGGTCCTCACTTTCCGGGTGGATCTCGGTGATCTTCTCCCACCCCTCCTGACCGGTCGCCGGGTCGGTCACGTACCGGAACGCCAGCGCGTCCGGGTCGCCGCCCGACTTCGCCATTAGCGCCCTGGCACGCTCGGCCGCCCGGCGGTCGAGGAAGGCTTCGTAGGCGATGAGGCTTTCGTGACAGATGCGGTAGCGGAGACCCGCCCGGTCGTGCGTGCGGTCGAGGTCGTCCAGGCGGTAGTCCCGGGTGTCTCCCCACCGCGAATACCGCCGCCGGATGCCGTGGGTGATGACGAAGGCGTAGCCGCTGGTGTTGCGGCCGGTCATGGCGAAAGCGAAGTCGTGGTCGAACGCCCGGAAGCGGTCGGCCAGCGCCGCCAGGGCGAGCGAGATGGGCAGGTCGGCGGGCGGGTCGTGCGACGGTGGGTCGGGCGGCCGGCCGGGCGGGTCGGCGGGCATGGCGAATAGGCGGGCAAGGTCGGGCGGGCCGGGCGTCGGCCCGGTCCCGTTCGGGGACGTGGGCAAGGCGGGGACTCCGTGGCGAACGGGCGGGCCGGCACCGGGGTGGCGGACGGAGCAACCGCCGATCCCCGGTGCCGGCTTTCGACGGGTCATGACTCCCGCCGGCCCGCTATCCCGATCGTACAACCACTCACCGGACCGCGGAAGCCTTGGCGGCGTGCTTGAGGATCAGTTTCTCCAGCGCGGCGGCGTCAACTTGCTTGCGGAGGTCACGACCGGACGGCAGCCCGGCATCGACGAACGACAGGGCCTCACTCCGGGCGGGCCGCATGAGCTTCCCCTTTGGAACCAGCGGAGGGGTGTGAGAGACGAGGAAGTGGCGCACGGGTCCGCCCTCGAAGTGGAACTGCAGCGCGGCCAGCCGGGTAGGCGGTCGGGGAACAACCAGCATCCAGGCTTCGGTGACGATCCGCCGCAAGGCGGACCTGATCTTGAGCCGCACGTCATCGGCGTCCGGGGCGTTGTCCAGCAGCTCGGCCAGGCTGTTGACCTCCCCCCACGCCTCAGCGGCGGGGGCGGCCGCCTTCTGCCGCTCGGCGACCTGCTCCGCGACCAGTTCGGCCCGCCGCTGCTCCTTCTCCCGGAGCCGCTTGAACAGGGTCGGGCTTTCCCCGTGGGCGTCCATATCGGCCACCAGCACCGCGATCGACCCATCGACCTGGGCCAGCTCGCCGGCGATCACCGCGAGCCGGTCCGGGCCGGCTTCCCGCCCCAGGACCTCGCGGGGGTTGATTTCCCGGAGCAGCTTCAACACTGCTGTCTCCAGCGGGTCATACGGGAAGGAGCGGCACGGCGCGAGCCCCTCCACCGAGCGGAAGTTCAGGAGCGCCCGCGTGAGCCGGCCCGACGCCCGCCAGGTGTTCAGGTGGTAGGGGCCGCCGTCGCTCGCCGAGCGGAGCAGCCCGGCGAAGATGTTGACGTGCTTCCCGACCCGCCCCCGCCGCTTGGTCCGGTCCTGCCGTCCCGCCCCGGCCGCCAGCCACTCTTCCTCGGTGACGACGGCGGGGTAGTAGTTGGGGATCACCGCACCGTCCGGCACCCACCGTGCGACCGGTTCCTCGGTCGCCGTTCCGTCGTCGCCCTTCCTCTTCACCCGGACCGGCTTCGTGGTCCGCGGCTGGTGTTCGCCGAGCGCCCGTCGGTCCTTGAGGATGAGGGCCAAATAGCTCCGCGTCCACGTCTCCCGGCGGCCTCCGAATGACGGAATGCCTTCGGCCGTCAGCGTGCGGGCGATCGAGACGAGCCCGTGCCCGGACGCTGCCAGGGCGAAGACCCGCTTCACGATGGCCGCCCGGTCGGGGATAAGCCGGAGCTTGCCGCCGTGGGACTCGACCCACCGGGGGAGGTTGTTGCTCATCACCGCCCCGGACCGGGCGGCATCCTTCTTCTTCGACCACGCCTCACGGCACCGCCCGGACTTCGTCAGGCTCTCCGAGTTGCCGCGCGAGAGTTCCATCAACCCCATCATCAGTTGCATCGGCTCGGCATCGTCGCCGTAGACCGCCTCGACCGGCTTCAACTGCACGACCTTCAACCCGTCTTGGATGAGGCTCAAGAGCAGGGACAGGGCGGGGATGATGTGCTCCCGCGACAACCGGTCCAGGGCCTCAACGATGAAGTAACTCCCCTTCGGTACTCGCCCTTGCTCGACCAGCTTGAGGAACGCGGCCAGGGCATTACGATCGGGGTTCTGCCGGTGCTTCCCGGTGAAGGCGGACTTCCCCAGGTCGTGCAACGTGAGCGAGGTGTCGAGGTGGACGCGGTTCCGCTTGCACCACTCGGCGGCGGCATCGGTCTGCCGACGGAGGGAGTCGCCCTCGGCCTGGCGGGGTGAGCTGAAGCGGATGTAGGAGTATGCGACGGGGGAGGTGGCGGCGGACATGCGGGCGGCCTCCGATGGGTTCGGATGCCAGCCTAACTAAGGCCTATGGAAATGTCCAGTGGATGTTGTCCTTGTGGTCGGAGATGGTGGAGAGGTCGCCGGGGCCGAACTCCCGGTCGATGGTCGGCCGGATGACGTAGTGGTCCTTGTGGGTCTCGAC